>NZ_JBFULC010000022.1:0-55245 GCF_056400525.1 Stenotrophomonas sp. P5_A9 | reverse complement strand
CTGTGGCAGCAGCGCCTGCGGGCCGGCGAGCTGCTGGCCATCGCGCAGCGCTATCCGGATTTCCCGATCCTGATCGAGGCCGCGCGCGAGTGCCTGCAGGACGTCTACGATCTGGATGCCCTGGCCGCGCTGATGCAGCGCCTGGCCGAAGGCGGCATCGAGATGGCCGAGGTCACTACCGAGGTCCCGTCGCCATTCGCGGCGAACCTGCTGTTCGGCTACGTCGCCGAGTTCATGTACGGCACCGATGTGCCGCTGGCCGAACGCCGCGCGTCGGTGCTGTCGCTGGACAGCGGTCTGCTGGCCGATCTGCTGGGGCAGGTGGACCTGGGCGAGCTGCTGGATGCGACGGTGGTTCAACAGGTGGGCGAAGAACTGCAACGCCGCGCGCCGGGGCGGCGGGCGAAGGGCAAGGAGGGCGTTGCGGACCTGCTGCGCGAGCTGGGACCGTTGTCGGCCGCCGACGTGGCTGCGCGCCTCAACGATGACACCCCCGATGCCGACGCCTACCTGCAGGCGCTTGAACGCGAACGGCGTGCCATCCGCATCGCGCTGGCCGGCGTCGAACACTGGGCCGCCATCGAAGACGCCACGCGCCTGCGCGACGCGCTCGGGGTGAGGCTACCCGACGCGCTGCCGGAGGTGTTCCTGCCGCCATCGCCGGATCCGCTGGGCGAGCTGCTCGCCCGCTACGCGCGCCGCCATGCTCCCTTCACCACCGCCGAGGCGGCCGCGGCGTTCGGGCTCGGCGTGGTCGTCGCGGACGCGGCGCTGGACCGATTGGAGGCGCAGGGCGACGTATTGAAAGGCACCTTCGGCGTGGCCCGGCGATGGCACGCCGCGGCCGATGCGCCGGCCGACCTGCTGCCGCTGGCCCGCCACGAGTGGGTGGGCGAAGACGTGCTGCGGCGGCTGCGCATGCGCTCGTTGCAGGCCGCACGCGAGGCCACCCGGCCGGTGCCAGGTGACGCCTATGCGTTGCTGCTGCTGGAACGGCATGGCCTGGTAAGCGATGCGGCACCGCTCGCACGTGTCGCGCCCGCGTCTACCGGCGGTGCACTGGAAGGCATCGATGGCGTGGCGCGGGTGATCGAACTGCTGGCCGGCGTTCCTGCACCCGCCTCGGTCTGGGAAAGCCAGATCCTGCCCGCGCGTGTCCGCGACTACACGCCCGCCCTGCTGGACGAACTGCTCGCCACCGGCACGGTGGTCTGGTCCGGCCACGGCCGGTTGGGCGAGGACGACGGGCTGGTATCGCTGCACCTGCAGGAATACGCCTTCGAGACGTTGCCCGCCGTGCCTGCACCTGCCGAGCGTTCGCCGTTGCAGCAGACGATCCTGCAGGTGCTCGCCGAAGGTGGGGCGTACTTCGCGCGCCAGCTCGCCGCCGCCGTGCAGGCGCGGTCGATCGCCGACGACAACGCACTGCCTGCGGTCGGCGCGGTGAGTCCCGATGCGCTGCACACCACGCTGTGGGAGCTGGTCTGGATGGGGTATCTCACCACCGATATCTGGACCCCGTTGCGCGGCCTGGCCGGGATACGCCCGCCACGGCCGCGGGCGGTCCGGACCTCGCGCCGAAGCACGCGCGTCCGCGGCATCCCGATGGGCGATCCGGCCATCACCGCCAGCGGACTGCTTCCTACCGCAGCGGCCTTCACCGCACCGACGCTGGCTGGCCGCTGGTCACTGCTGCACCGCGACGCCACCAGCGACACCGTGCGCGCGGTGGCACTGGCCGAAGGGCTGCTGGACCGCCACGGCATCGTCACCCGCGGTGCTGCCGTCGCCGAGGGTATCGTCGGCGGTTTCCCCGCGTTGCAGCAGGTCTATCGAGGCATGGAGGATGCCGGCCGCGTGCTGCGCGGCCGCTTCGTGGACAAACTCGGCGGGGCGCAGTTCGCCGAACGTACTACGGTGGACCGGCTGCGCGGCATCGCCGACGCGCTGCAGGCGGGGCGCCCCAGCGTTGCCGTTGCGCTGTCCGTCGTGGATCCGGCCAACCCGTTCGGCACCGTGCTGCCGTGGCCGGCGCATGCGGCCGCGCTACGTCCGGTGCGCCGGGGTGGCGCGCTCGTGGTCATCGTTGGCGGCCGCCTGCAGATGTACCTGGCGCAGGGCGGCCGTCAGCTGCTGACGTGGTTCGACGCGGACGCATCGACAGATGCAGCGTCGCTCGCGTTGGCATCGAGCGCGCTTGCCACGGCCCTCGGCCGCATTCGTCGAACCAGTTTCACCCTCGACCTGATCAACGACGCACCGGTGGCACGCGATCCGCTCACCGAGGCGCTGCGCGCTGCTGGTTTCCGCAGCGACCCCAAGGGCCTGCGCTGGGAAGGGTGAGTCCCCAGCGCGGCGGAGGCGGAACGGGCCCCGCTACGCCTGTTGCGTCCAAACGTGGCGCAACACCTGTTCCACATCGGTGCCGGCTGTGGACGCATCGCTTACCCAGCCCACCACACCATCGGGTCGCACCAGCACTGCGCTCAGCCCGAAGGTTTCCGCCGCCGCGGTGCCCAGGTAGTCGATGCGTTGCGACCAGGCATCGCCGATGGCCTGCAGCGTCCGCTGCGCCGTGAAGTCCAGCAGCAGGGCGTTGCCGGTCCGAAGCCGCTCGTCCACCCGGCTGCCATCCTGCAACGCGAACGCCGGCACGCTCCGCCCCACCAGGGGGTGCGTATCACCGAGCGCCAGCCGTAGCCCGGCACCCGACACCCGCTCGGCAAAATAGCTCGCGCCATCGCGCGTATCGATCAGGTCGCGCAGGATCGCCTCCAGCGCGCGCGAACTCGCGCTGGGCCGCATCAGCGCCACCTGCGCACGCGACCAGTCCAGCACCTGTGCGCCGATCGGATGGCGCTCGCGGGTATAGCTGTCGAGCAATCCGTCGGCGGCATCGCCGCGAATCGTCGCCGCCAACTTCCAGCCCAGGTTCATCGCATCGCCCAGCCCGAGGTTGAGGCCCTGTCCACCGAGCGGCGAATGCACGTGCGCGGCGTCGCCGGCCAGCAGTACGCGGCCGCTGCGGTAGGTGGCCGCCTGGCAGGCGCGGTCGGTCCACGTGGTGGCCAGGCGCAGCTCGCTCACGCTGACATCGGTGCAGGACACGTGACGCAGCACGTTCTGCACATGCTCGCGCGTCAGCGGCTGGCGGTGGTGGGCGCCGCCATCGAACGCCACCATGCCAATCGTGCCCGGTGCGGCAAAGGTGTACATGCCGGTGGCGGTGTAATGGCGGCCCGGCGGCAGGAGAGGCGGGTCGGTCAGCACCACGTCCAGCGAGTAGCCGGTGAACTCCGGTTCGGTGCCGACAAAGGCGATGCCGGTCGCCTTGCGCACGGTGCTGCGCCCGCCATCGCAGCCCACCAGCCAGCGGCCGTCGAAACGCTGGTTGCCGACGTTTACGGTGACACCCTCGCTCGATGCATGCACGGCATCCACGCCAGCGCCGCGCAGCATCGTCACGCCCAGTACGGCCGCGCGTTCGGCCAGCACGGTTTCCAGCGACTGCATGTCCACCATCATGGCGGTGGCGACGGCGCCAGGCAGCCGATAGGGCCAGCGGCTGGTATCGACCCGATCCTGGTAGTACTGGATACCCGCGAAATGACCGGCGGGACGGCGTTGCTGCCCGGCCCAGTGCGCCGCCGCAGGGTGGTCGCGCGGTGGCTGCAGCGCGGCAAGCGCATCCAGCAGGCCACGCCGGTCCAGCGCCTCGATGCTCGGCACCGACAACCCGCGCATGCCAAATGGCAGACACTTGAGGGCGGCGCGGGGGTCCGGCGCACGTTCCAGCACCAGCACCGATACACCGCCCAGTCGCAGTTCGCAGGCCAGCAGCAAGCCGACTGGGCCGGCGCCGGCGATGATGACGTCATGGATCACGGGAATTCCTCGAAGACGCGCCGCCCGGGCAGGTATCCTTCCAGTGCTGGTGTTAAAAGTACACGGAGTGTAAATTAGGCCCATGAACGACAGCCTGTCAACGCCGCCCGGCCTGCGTGAGCGCAAGAAGGCCGACACCCGCCTGATGATTTCAAACGTTGCCACGCGGTTGTTCATTGCGCGGGGTTTCGAGGCGGTGTCGGTGGAGGAGGTCGCCGTCGCGGCCGGGGTATCGCGCAAGACCGTGTTCAACTATTTCCCGCGCAAGGAAGACCTCGTCTTCGATCGCGAGGAGGAGGGGCGGGCCCTGGTGCGCGATGCGATCGCTGCGCGCGGGCCGCAGTCCCCCGTGCACGCCTTCCAGGACCTGATGCGCCGTTTGCAGCAGGGCCGTCATCCGCTGCTGCGCATCTCCGGGCAGCCGGTGGCGTTCTGGTCTGCGGTGGCCGCCAGCCCGGCGCTGACCGCGCGCGCCCGGGAACTCCAGGTAACCCTCGCCGATGAACTGGCCGCATTGCTGGCCGGTGCCATTGGCAGGCCACCGCAGGATCCACAGGCGCGGCTTGCCGCCACGATGCTGATGGGCACGCTGGTGGTGGCCTACACCGATGCCTTGGCCGCCGTGTCGGACGGTCGCTCGCCCGAAAGCGCGCTCACCGCCGTGATCGAACGCGGCTTCTGCGGTGTGGATGCGGCTCTGGCCGGCACCCCTCTGGTCTGACCGCAGCGGCCGTTCAGTAAACCGTTGCCAGCTGGAACCGGGAAGAGGGCCGCAGCGACAGCTTGTAGGTCACATTGGTGATCGTCCGGCGCGGGTCGGTCGGGTGCGGCCGGGTCGAGGTGCTGGTCCTGCCGTGTCGCCACAACCCGACCATGATGATCTCCGCCCCCACCGGGAACGTCTGCAGCCACGCCGCATCGTCGTGGCCGACGCTGACTTCAACGAACTCCCGCCGATCCATGATGCCGCTCTGCTGGTACTTCGGCGCGCAGTTCAGGAAGGTGGCCCCTTGGGCGGCATCGCCCTGGGCCGCCCGATGCGAGCGGACCGTGCCAACCAGTGCCAGCGGCACGTCGTTGGACGCCGCGTCCAGGCGGTGCCAGGCCGCGTCGTAGCGCTCCTGGTCGTAGAAAAAGTTCTCCCAGGCCACTTTCTTCTTGCCCAGCCGCAGCACGACCTGCGAGGCGATCAGGTCGTCGCTCCCGCACATCGCGCGCACGGCGAGCAGATCGGCGAGGGTATGCAGGTGGCCATCCAGTCGCGCATCGGTGGCACCGCGTTTCAATCCCTGGTGCAGGCCCAGCAGGCGCAGCTCGTGCTTGCCATCGTCCTGCGGCTGTACGAAATCCGGATCGGACACGCTCGCCAGCAGCGCCGCCAGCCGACCGGGGGCGTTGTAGCGGCAGCCCGGCACGTGTTCGGCGCCCTTGTCCAGGGTGATGTAGGCCGGCATCTCGACCACGGCGTGGCGGTCCGTACCGCGTTGCGTGTGCGCAGGGACAAACCGGACCGGCACCCCGCAGCCTTGGCCATCGCACAATAGCGTCGGCAGGGTCTGACCGGTCTCGTGCCGCTTCTGCAGCGCGTCCAGCCCATGTACCGCGCCCTGGCTGCCGACCGCACTGCGCATTTTGATTCCGCCACTCATCTGTAACCACTGCACCACCGGAGGAGCTACATGGTAGTCCTCCGCCACCGAACCTGAGCGGTATGGCGCATGCGTTCGGGCTCAGCGCGCCGTCGCGTGGCCGGGGCGCAACGTGGTCGCTTGCCGTGGCTTGTACTGGCAGCGCGGATAGCCCGAACACGATTGGAACGTCCCGTAGGCCCCACTGCGCTGCACGATCACTCCGCCGTCGCAGGCCGGGCAGGGCTGTTCCTGGATCGGCTGTCCGGCGAGCGAGGTCACCGTCACCGCGCCGTCCTCGATCAATTCGCCAAGGAACGACGAGCGTTTTCCGCGCACGGTGAACATCGCCACCGTACGTCGCGCCCGGGTCAGTGCCACATAGAACAGCCGGCGTTCTTCGCCCAGCGGCCAGGTGTCGGCCTGCGGCATGGCCAGGGTCAGCACCGGATCATCGGCGCGGGTACTGGGGAAGCTGCGCTCCAGCATTGCCGGCAGGATCACGATATCGGCCTCGGCGCCCTTGGCACGATGTGCGGTCAGGAAGCGAACGTCCATGTGCTGCCCGAAGCGCGCCTGCCAATCCGGCGGCACGAACGCGCGATCGGCGTTGTAACGGCCCAGCACGAACACCGACAACCTGCCGTTCCGGCCCGGCGCGCGCTCGCCGCTGAGCAGCTGGCGCTGCAGCTGCTGCAGATACTGGCCGACCGCATCCTGGAGCTGGTCGCGGTGGGTGACCTGGAATGCCTGCAGCACCGGACCCTGCGCGGGGGTGTGCGAACGCACCTGCTTGCGGATCTGCGCCGGATTCCTGGAGATGAACCGGCTGGAGACATCGCACAGCGCCTGCGGGCAGCGGAAGGTCTGTTGCAGCTGCAGCACCTGGCCCTGCCCGAACCACGCCACGAAGCCGGTCATCATCGACACGTCCGCGCCGGCGAAGCGGTTGATCGACTGCCAGTCATCGCCCACCGCGAACAGGTGCCGCCCCGGTGCCTGCACCAGCGCCCGGCACAGCCGCGCCCGTGCGCGCGAGGCGTCCTGGAACTCATCGGCCATCACCAGTTCGTACGGGGGCTGGTAATGCCCCTGTTCCACGTACGCCGCAGCTTGGTTGAGCATGTCCTCGAAATCGATCGCGTGCTCGGCGGCCAGCGCAGCGTCCCAGGCCTGCAGGATCGGCGTGGCCAGCTGCAGGAACAGGCGGTGCCGGTGCTTGAACTGGTCTTCGGGCATCGCGCGCAGGCGCTGCGCCATGTCGGCCATCGACAGCCCGTTGCTCTTGGCGTGGCTGATGAAGGTGCGCACCAGCGCGATCAGTTCCGCATCGGGCATCGGCCTGGCGCCACCGTCGGGCAGCTCCCGGTCCGGATTGGGATCCAGCACGATGCCCCGCTGCGACAACGCATCGGCCAGGTCGGTGAACAACGCACCGCTGCGCAGTTGCTGCGGGGTGGTCTGGAGCTGATCGGCATGGGACCGTTGGACAGCCGCACCGGCGTGGCGATCGGCATCCAGCGCCAGATGTGCATGCGACACGCCGATGGTGGGGTACTGGAACGCCGGCGGATGGGCGCGGTACGCATCGGCGACCGGGTCGAACGCGCCCTGGCGCTCGTACCGATACGGCACGCCGTTGTAGAACAGCCAGTCGGCGATCACGCATTCCTCGATGCCGCGTACGCGCTCACCGTTGAGCGTCTGCAGGAACGGCGTGCCGTCGGCTTCCCAGCCATCGGCGGGCGAGAGCTCGCCCTGCGCGGGCAGATCACGCCCGAACACCAGCCGGAACATGTCCCATTGCGTGCGGAACGGCAGCGACCGGTCTTTCAGTACGTCCACCAGGTCGGCCAGTTTATGGAAACCCTGGGTCGCATCCACCGCCCATGCCGGCACCTCGGGCATGCGCCCGCTGGCCTTGCCGATGATCTGCCGGCCCAGCGCATGGAAGGTCCGGGCCTCCACGCGGACCCCGTCCATCCCCAGGCGTTGCAGGGCTGCGTCGCTACGCTGCTGCAATTCGGTGGCCGCTTCCTGGTTGAAGGCGAGCATCACGATCCGTTCCGGCGCGACCAGCCCACGGTCGATCGCGTAGGCGGCCTTGGCCACCATCGTGGCGGTCTTGCCCGAACCGGCTGCGGCCACCACCTGCACGCGGTTGTCGAAACACACCACCGCACGGCGCTGCTCATCGGTGAGCGGCTGCCGCTCCACGCGGTCGAGCAGGTCGCCGCTGTAGTCCAGCTCGCGTTGCAGGTGGGCTTCGTTGCGCGCTGCCCAGAGCGCCGGCCAGTCGGCGCCGTAGCGGAGCAGCTCCGCTTCGATCCGTGACGGCTCGCCCTGCAGCTGCGCGCGCAACTGCGGATCGTCGAACACCGCCCACAGCGCGTCGTCGTCCAGCGGCAGGTCAGGCTGCTGCCGCAGCAACGCCTGTTGCTGCTCATGGGTGAACCAGCGACCCTGCGCATCGGCCTGGTCGAGCGCCGCGTCGGCCTGCGCCAGCCACGCACGGATCGCCAGCAGCGACGCATCGGCGTCCAGCAGTTGCTCATTCTGCGCGCGCGCCTGCTCAAGGGCGGCAAGCGCGGCGCGCAACGAACGCGCCTGCGCATTGGGCAGGCCATCCAGCGGCAGCGCATCGGGCTGCCCCGGGAACAGGATCACGCGTGTCCACAGCACGCCTCGACGCAGCTGCACCGAGGGCGGTGCGGTGATCGGCACTGGCAGCACCCGGTCATCCACCTGCAGCTCGATCTGCGCGCCAGCCAGGCGCAGTTGCCAGTGCGGCGCGCGCGTGAAGCGACGACCCCAGTGCGAAGGGGTCCAGAGCTGGGTCATCAAGGGTTCCAGAAAGCGGCCGGCACCCTGCGGTGCGGCGGTGGGTCAGCCCCCAATGATAGGAAAATCCCGCACCGTGCGCTCAGATTTCATGGGCAAGCGCCTGAACCACCGGTAGCGCCGACCCAGGGTCGGCTGCCTTCGGCTCAGGACCGGCAGGCCGCCGCCGCATTCGCACGCGACTGCCGGTCCACCAGCACCGCCACGCCCCACAGCAGCAGGCCGCCCAGTGCGGTGGCCGCACCGACGTAACCGGTCGTTGCCGGGCTGAAGCCGGCCCCGATCGCCATGCCACCCAGCCACGGTCCCAGTGCGTTGGCGGTATTGAACGCCGCATGATTGGAGGCGGCTGCAAGCGTCTGCGCCTCACCGGCCACATCCATCAACCGGGTCTGCAGCACCGCGGCCAGCGCCCCCATCGTGCCCACCGCGATGATCATCGGGAACAGGCTCCACACCGACTGCGCGGCCATCGGGTAGGCCAGCAGCACCACGATCGACCACAGCAGCACCACTGCCGCGGCCCGGAAATGGAATTTGTCCACCAGCCAGCCGCCCGCGACATTGCCGATGATCGCGCCAACGCCGAAGATGCCCACTGCCAGCGGCATCCACGACTCGGCCAGGCCGGTCACCTGGACCAGGGTCGGGGCAAGATAGGTGAACACACAGAACATGCCGGCGAAGCCGACCGAGCCGATCGCCAGCGCCAGCCACACCTGGGGCCGGTTGAAGGCGCGCAGCTCGCGCATCGGCGAGGTCCGTACCTCATCCGGGTCGGGCAGCAGGAAGCGCGCGATCATCACCACCGTGGCGATGGCAAGCACGCTCACCAGGGCGAAGGCGGTGCGCCAGCTCAACTGCTGTCCGAGCCAGGTGGTCAGCGGATTGCCGACCAGGATCGCCACCGACAGGCCGAGCAGCACCTTGGACATTGCCGCGCCGCGCTGCGCCGGCGGGCTGATCGCTGCGGCCACCAGCATCGCCACGCCGAAGTAGGCGCCGTGCGGCAGACCGGCCACGAAGCGGGCCAGCAGCATCGTGCTGTAGTTCGGGGCCAGCGCGCTGGCCAGGTTGCCCACCGCGTAGAAGGCCATCAGGGCCAGCAGCAGGCTGCGCCGCGCATAGCCGGCGCCGGCGAAGGCCAGCACCGGGGCGCCGACCACCACGCCGATGGCATAGGCGCTGATCAAATGACCGACCTGCGTCTCGCTGATCGACAACCCGCGGCTGATCTCCAGCATCAGGCCCATGCTGGCGAACTCGCTCGTCCCGATGGCAAAACCGCCCAACGACAGGGCCAGCAGGATGAAAGTGCGCTGACGCGGGGTCAGGCGCGCGGCCAAGGGAACGGGGGAGGGGCTCATACGGGCGGAATGTGGGACAGGTTCGGTCGGCTATTGTACTGCTGCGCCGCAGCATGAGCGCTGTGCACCATGGAATGCTGTGGTCCGCCCGCCCTGAAGCGGCCCCCAGCGCGAGGAGCGCGCGGGCGCAGCGCTGCGTCCACCGGCTGCCGCCGCGGCCGAGGGGCTCAGGGATAGCGCCGGGCCAGCGGGATCGGCGTGGCCTCGGGCGCCTCCGGAATCTGGGCGCGTGGCCCGTAGGCAAGCAGTTCGTTGGTCCTTTTCTGCTCGGCCAGGATCTCCCGCAACAGCCCCTTGATCCCGAACACCGCGAACGGCACCAGCAGCCAGATGACCGCCATCACTCCCATCAACAGTCCCCACAACAGGCTCGCGGTCTGCATACGTGCTCCTTCCCTGACGTCGATGCGGAGCAACCCTCCGCGCAACCTGCAAGCCTAGCCGGTGGAGATGGCAGTTTGCAGCACCACAGGGTGTCGCCCGGCCAGAGTTGCACTTGACGTGACACCGCCGCTAGGCTGGGTCCGGTCGCGCCGTGTCTCCGGTGCGGCCAGGCACGCTCCTTCCAGCTGGGGTCCTTGCATGCGTTCGTTGCCCCAGGCAGGTCCTTTCCGGCGGTCGCTGCTGATCGCCCTGGTCGTTTTTCTTGCCGCAGGATGCCAATCCACCATGAGTTCCCCGGCCCAGGCCGCGACATCGCCCCCGGCGGCAGGCAACAGCGTCCCGCTGCGCTTTGTCCAGCACAACGTCGACGCGCACTGCTATGACACGCTCACCTGCAGTGTGGTCTACGCAGGCGATGAGCTCACTCGCAGCCACCTCGACACCCCCTCGCCAGCGGCCACCGATGGCCACCGCGACCGCTGGGGGTTTGCCAGCCACATCGGCGTGCGCAACTTCCCGCCGCCGGCGCAGCTGCGCTGGACGTCCAAAGATGGCAGCCAGCATCAGGCAGAGGTGGACATCGGCGCGATCTTCGCCGACCAGAAGGTGCTGCACCGCGTGCCGGGGGAGGAGATCCCTGACGGTGCCTTCGTCGGCCCGGCCGGCGAGCCCAGCATCTTCATTGAAGTGGACGACCGCACCGTGCGGGTGTTCATGAAAATGTTCATTCCCACCCGCAGCTTGCAGGTGGCGGGCAACCCGGACAGTGACTTCCGCGCCGATCTGATCGAAGCGTGGCACCGGACCTACTAAAGCACGGGGCAGGGATATGCCAGACGACAAACATGGAATCGGCCGCGACGGCCTGCGCGAGGATGGGGTATCGCATTACCCGGCCGACGCCGCCCGGCTGCAGAGCTACACCGACGCCCGCCGGGCATTGGGCACCCTGCAGGTGCCTGTCCTGCTGCACGTCGGTGATCCCCATGAACGCCTGTATGTCGCCGCCTTCGACGGCACCGGCAGCGACGCCGACAAGGATCCCGGGCATGCCACCAACGTGGCCCGTATCCGCGACCAGGTCCAGGCGCTCAACGAATCGGGGCAGACCCAGGTGCGCGCCGGCTACGTCGCCGGCCCCGGCACCCAGGACAACCTGATCGACCGTGCCTGGGATGGCGCCCGCGGCCACACCTACGACGAGCGCCTGGAGCAGATGTACCGGCAGTTCATCGAGCAGGCCAAGCAGTGGCGTGCTGACGACCCGCAGGTGCAGATCCGCGTCGCCGACATCGGCTTCAGCCGCGGTGCCGAGCAGGCGGCCGGCTTCGCCCGGCTGGTGCACGAGCGTGGCATCCAGGACCCCTCCGGCGCGCGCTACACCCGCGATTCGCACGGCCAGATCACCGACGTGCAGTACACCCGGCCGCCGCTGGTGGCACCCGGGCAGGTCGCCCAGGCGGTGGGCCTGTTCGACCCGGTGGGGACCGGCGAGCCGGCGCGCGACCACGACCGGCGCCTGCCCCCGTCGGTGCTGTCCGGCCTGCAGATCATTGCCGACGACGAACGCCGCAGCCTGTTCCGCTCCACCCACATCATCGACCCCGGCCTGTCCGCCGACGGTCGCTTCCTGGGCGTCAGCGTCGCCGGCGCACACGTGGACATCGGCGGCGGCTACCACCGCGACGGCCTCGGGGTCCGTAGTGGCAACCTGATGGTCGACTATCTCAACGGCCTCAGTGACACGCCCCTGCTGCAACGTAAGGCGGAACCGGATGACCCACGTCTCACTGTGGTGCACCGTTCGGAGGAGGGGTCACTGCTTTATCGGCTCGGGTCCAAGGTCGACCGCAGCACGCCGGATGGCTACATCGAACGGCTGGTGCCCAAGGGGCAGGTCGACAAGGTCGAAGACCCCTACAACGCCGAAGCGGTCGATCCGCACCTGCGTGCACGCTTCCCATCGCGGGCCGTACCGATTGCGGCCGGGCAGGACCAGCCGGTTGCGGCGGTGCCGCCGGGTCCGGGACATCCGGATCGTGCGCTGTACGCTGCCATTCGCGACAGGCTGCCGTCCTCGGTGTCCGACGAACAAGTCATGCATGCCACGGTCCTGGCCAAGGAGAGCGGCGTCACCGCCATCGACCGCCTCCAGGCCCAGATCCATGACGGCCACGCATTCGTCTCACAGACCTTTCCGCCGGGCTACCGGATCAGCATGGATCTGTCAGAAGCCGTGCCAGACCTGGCGACATCACTGCAGCGATCCCACGCATTGGATGCTGCCTTGCTCCCCCCATCCGACGCGCAGCCCCACCGCGAGTTCTCCCGATGAGCGGCGCCGACGGAGTTCACAGATTGGGGCAGCCCCTGCCAATCTTCACATGGCCTTCATCAGATTTTTCTGATTGGCATCACGTGCTGCTTCGCTTAGCATGCGCGCCAAGGTCCTTGGCCGGGGAGCATCGCTGATGGTCGAGTATCCGCATCCACTGCAGTCCAGAGGGCGCTATCAACTGGTGGCCCTGACAAATTCACCGGTGTACAGTCCGGCGGATGTGTTCGGCTTCGCCGTGCTCACCTCTGAAGGGGCCAGGATCACCGAGGTCGTGTCGCTCGACGATGCGCACAGTCAGTGGGAGCGGTTGCTGGCGAAGGATGAAGCGGTAAGCGTGGAAGACGAAATCGTAGAAAAGCGCACGACATCGCGAAAGCGTCGGCGCTAGTCGTAGCGTCCTTGGGGGACGCATCATGGAGGATTGGGGATTGTCCACGCAGAAGATCGTTGTCGCCGCAGGGCTGACCCTGGTGACCGTGCTTGCCGGCTATTGCTTTGCCGGGTATCTCACCCTGCTGCTGCTCGGGCTGGATACCGCGCTGTTCAAGTGGAACACGTACTACCAGTATGTGCAGGCCCTGGACCAGCCGGCGGTGGCCCCCTATGTGACCAAGATCAAGCTCGGCGGCGTGCTTGGCTTCGGCCTGCCGTTGCTGCTGTACCTGGTCGTGATGTTCCTGGTGTTCAAGCCGAAGAAGAAGTCGCTGCACGGCGATGCGCGCTTCGCGGCGGCCGCCGATCTGGCCAAGCACGGCCTGTTCAAGAAGACCGACAACGGCATCGTGGTCGGCAGCTTCGGCGGCAAGCTGGTGCGGCTCAGTGGCCAGCAGTTCGTGATCCTCGCCGCGCCGACCCGCTCGGGCAAGGGCGTGGGCGTGGTCATCCCGAACCTGCTGGAATACGGCGAATCGGTGGTGGTGCTGGACATCAAGCAGGAGAACTTCGACCTCACCAGCGGCTGGCGCGCCAGCCAGGGGCAGGAAGTGTTCCTGTTCAACCCCTTCGCCGAAGACCGCCGCACCCATCGCTGGAACCCGCTCAGCTACGTGTCCGATGACCCCGCGTTCCGCGTGTCGGAGCTGATGAGCATCGCCGCGATGCTGTATCCGGACGGCTCGGACGACCAGAAGTTCTGGGTCAGCCAGGCGCGCAATGCGTTCATGGCCTTCAGCCTGTACCTGTTCGAGAACTGGGACGACGAGCGCCGCATGGGCTTCCCGGGCGGGCAGGGCACGCCCACGCTGGGGGCGCTGTTCCGCCTGTCCACCGGCGACGGCAGCGACCTGAAAAAGTACCTCAAGGCCTTGTCCGGTCAGCGTTTCCTGAGCAGCAACGCCAAGTCGGCGTTCGCCAACATGCTGTCCCAGGCCGATGAGACCTTCGCCTCGATCATGGGCACCTTCAAGGAACCGCTCAACGCCTGGATCAACCCGGTGCTGGACAAGGCCACCAGCGACAACGACTTCCTGCTCACCGACCTGCGCAAGAAGAAGATGACCATCTACATCGGCATCCAGCCCAACAAGCTGGCCGAGAGCCGCCTGATCATCAACCTGTTCTTCAGCCAGATCATCAACCTCAACACCAAGGAACTGCCCAAGTCCAACCCGGACCTGAAGTACCAGGTGCTGCTGCTGATGGACGAATTCACCGCCATCGGCAAGGTCGACATCATCGCCTCGGCGGTGTCCTACATGGCCGGCTACAACGTGCGCCTGCTGCCGATCATCCAGTCGATGGCCCAGCTGGACGCCACCTACGGCCGCGACGTCTCGCGCACCATCATCACCAACCACGCGCTGCAGATCCTCTATGCGCCACGTGAGCAGCAGGATGCCAACGACTACTCGGAGATGCTCGGGTACACGACGATCCGCAAGAAGAACGTCACCCATGCCCGTGAGAAGACCCACAACTTCACCGAAGAGCGGCGCGCGCTGATGCTGCCGCAGGAGTTGAAGGCCATGGGCAACGATCATGAGGTCTTCCTGTACGAGGGCATCCCGCACCCGGTCAAGTGCGACAAGATCAAGTACTACAAGGACCGCTATTTCACCTCGCGGTTGCTCCCCAAGACCACCGTACCAAATCTTCAGATATGACCAAGTACGCGTGAAGACGTGTGATGTGCGTCAAGGTTTCGACAATTTCAGACAGTTTTTGTTTATTCTTTGACACTGGATTGACGCGTAGGTGTGGCATCGTATTTGTGATGGCCGTTCTATGCGGTGTGAAAAATTCGTTTTTTAGTACGGCGTCGTAGACAYGGCGCTGAAGCAGTTGCCAAGGGGAACATGGACGGCTTTTCTCGAATTGGACGTGATGTTGGTGCCGAAGTGAGGCGACGGGGCCGGGCAAGTTGTCCGGGACGCCTTCACATCGAGACGTGCAGCCACGGGCTGCAGGGGCGGGGCGGGGGCCCGGTCGCATCATCCACCGATGATGCTCGGCTGCATCTGCAATCGATACCTGCACGCTCGGCGTAACCCGCCGGCGTCGGTTGTCGTTGCTCCAATTCCAGTAGATCCGCTATTCCGTACGTCAAAGGGAAGTCCGTATGAAGCATCCGCATATCTCAAAGGGTTTCATCGCCGTTGCCGCCGTTGTGATGCTGGCCGGCTGTGCCACCAAGCCGGCGCCGGATATCGGTGGCCGCTGGAAGCCGGTGAACCGTTTTGCCAGCACCACGATGGAAATTCCGCTGTACACCAGCTACGTGTACCAGGCCACGCCGATGGACGGCACCCTCAAGACCATGCTCGAGCGCTGGGCCAAGGATTCGGGGATGACCCTGGATTACCGCATCAGCTCCGATTACACGCTGTACGGCGTGGTCTCCACGATCAGCACCACCAATCCGCAGCAGGCCGTGATCGACCTGAGCAGCGCCTATTCGGCGCAGGGTGTGTCGGTGTCCATCGTCGGCAACCAGATCGTGGTGCAGAGCGTGGCCTCGAGCGTGTCCCAGGTCGGCGCCGATGCGTCGCACGGCAGTTGATGGTCTCGTTCCAACGCTGATGTGAGGTGCCCGGCGCAATGCGCCGGGGTGCCATGCCCTTTGATGTTCCAGCAGTACGGATGAATTCCATGTTCCGAAAGAAGGACGCAGGCAACAGCCCGAAAGTCGACCAGGCCGTCGCGAAGGCGGTGAGCTACGAGTTGACTGTCGCAGACATGGCGCGCCGCAGCGAACGTCGTGCCTGGTGGGTGGCGGGTGCTTCGCTGGTGATGTCCCTTGCCCTGGCCGGTGGCTATTACTACATGCTGCCGTTGAAGGAGAAGGTGCCGTTCCTGGTGATGGCCGATGCGTATACCGGCAATGCCACGGTGGCGCGTCTCAGTGGCAATTTTGGTGCCCAGAGCATCACCGCCAATGAGGCCATCAACCGGAGCAATGTTGCCCAATACGTTCTGGCGCGCGAATCGTTCGATTCGGCGGTGATGGGGCTGCGCGACTGGGATCTGGTGTTCACCATGTCCTCCGAGCCGGTTGCCGCCAGCCAGCGCCAGCGGTACGCGAACAACAACCCGCAGAATCCGGTCTTCGTCTATGGGACCAGCAAGGCGATCCGGGTGAAGATCCTGAGCATCACGCCGCTCGGTGCCGAGCCGAACGGCAGCTTCAAGGGTGCTTCGGTACGCATCCAGCGCAGTCTGCTGGACAAACGCACGGCAGTGTCGCAGTTCCTGGACAACCAGCTGGTGACCATGCGCTTTGAGTACCGCACCAATCTTGCACTGTCTGAACAGGATCGCGTGCTGAACCCTCTGGCGTTCCAGGTCACCGAGTACCGCGTCGACAACGATTACGCACGCGGAGTTCCGGTGCCGGACGACGCGGCGATGGCCAGTCAATCGGCGCAGGCCGCGCTGGCCAACCAGGCTGCGCAGGCCGCAGCATACGATCCGAACAATCCGGCTGCGGCCACCGTGATCGACCCGGTGACCGGTCAGCCGGTTGCGGCACCCGTGCCGGTCCCGCCGACACCTGGGCAGATGGTGCCCGGGCAGGCTGTGCCCGGCCAACCGATGCAACAAGGCGTCCCGGGGCAGCTCGCGCCGGGACAAGCGATACCAGGACAAGTCGCGCCGCGGCAGCCGGCTCAAATGCCGGGCCAACGTGTTTCCACCGGAACTGCTGAGGGAGCAAGCAACCGATGAGTAGTAGCAAAGTTTGGTGGGCCGCGTTGGCCCTGTTGCCGATGCTGTCGGCGTTCTCTGCTCCGGTAGCGGCGCAGGCGGTTGACCAGTATGAGTATGAGAAAGACCGCATCTATCCGGTCCGTACAGGCTTGGGTCTGACCACTCAGATCGAGCTCAGCCCCAACGAGAAGATCCTGGACTACAGCACTGGCTTCAGCAACGGCTGGGAGCTGACCCGTCGCGAGAACGTGTTCTACCTCAAGCCGAAGAATGTTGACGTGGATACCAACATGATGGTGCGCACGGAGACCCATTCGTACATCTTCGAACTCAAGGTGGTTGCAACCGACTGGCGCCAGCTTGAACAGGCGCGTCGCGCAGGCGTGCAGTACAAGATCGCTTTCAGCTATCCCAGCGATACCGAATTCGGCACGGCGCAACAGGCCGTCGAAGAGGAGGTCAAGCCGCTGTTGAGTGCGGAACTGGCCAAGGATCGTCAGTACAACTTCGACTATTCCTACTCGACCCGCAGGGCGAAGAAGATGGGCTGGTTGATTCCGGTCAACGCCTACGACGATGGACGTTTTACCTATCTGAAGCTGCCGGCGTCGCCGGAGTACAAGACCGGCATTTTCCCGGCGGTGTTCGGCCGTGAGACCGAGTACGGCGAAGATTTCGTGGTCAACACCACGGTTGAGGGCAACTCTCTCATCGTGCACGGAACCTACCCCTACCTGGTCATCCGCCACGGTGATGATGTCGTCGGTCTGCGAAGGAACGTGAAGAAATGAGCCAGCACAACATTCCCGGCAACGAGCCGAACAACGGACATGACGACCAGCGCTACAACGCTGGCAATGGGCCGGATGAAACTCCGAACAACCCGTATTACGGCAGGAGCCAGGCTGAGCAGGCACCGAACCTGGATGCGGGCGCACCTCAGCTGCGGTCGTCCGAAGAGCAGCGCCTGAATCGCAAAGCACTGCTGTTCCTCGGCGGCATCCTGGTGCTTATCATTGCCATGGGTTTCCTCCTGCTGCGGAAGTCCAGCAGCGATTCGGACGCGCCGACCAAGCTCAATGAGACTGCACGCGTTTCCACGCCGGAGCTGCCGACCGTAGCACCCACGCAGGCCCCGCCGACGATGGCTGAGCCGATTCCGATGATTCCGCCGCTGCCAACCGAGCCGCGCGGCCCCATTCGGCCTGATTCGGATCTCGGGCAGGCGATGTCCGCTCCCCAGGTGGAACGCGGCCCTACGCTGCTTGATCGCCGCATAAGCGGTGGCGGCGGTGTGTCCGATGGTCAGTCCGGTGAGGGCGGCAGCGCTGGCGGTATGGACGAGTACACCCGCGCGATGCTGGCGCAGATGAGTGCAAACAGCCAGCCGCAACAGCCGCAGCAGCAGAAAACGCGTCGCGGTCCGGATGTGGAGGATGTGTCCAACGCATCCTTCATCCGCAGCCCGGACGCACTGCTTGTACGCGGCACGTATCTGCGATGCGTGCTCGAAACCCGCATCATCACTGACGTCGCGGGCTACACCTCGTGCCTGCTGACCGAACCGGTGTACTCGATCAACGGCCGCAGCCTGCTGCTGCCCAAGGGTTCGAAGATCTACGGTGCGTATGGTGGCGGCCCGACCGGTGAGCGCGTCGAGGTGATCTGGGATCGCATCACCACGCCGAACGGCATCGATGTAGCCATGTCCAGCCCGGGCATCGACCAGCTCGGCGGTGCGGGCCATCCAGGTCAATACAGTGCGCACTGGGGCAGTCGCATCGCCTCGGCGCTGATGATCAGCCTGATCGCCGACGCCTTCAAGTACGCCGCCGCCGAGCACGGACCGGAAACCACCACGGTCACTGGCAGCGGTCTGGCCGTGCAATCGCCGTACGAAAGCGCCACTGCGCGCAGCATGGAACGCCTGGCCAACGAAGCAATGAGCCAGCGCCGCCCGCCCACCGTTACCATCAACCAAGGCACCGTGGTCAGTGTCTATGTGGCAAAGGACGTCGATTTCAGCGACGTGCTGCCGCAGCGCCGCTGACCCTCTGGATCAACCATGGACGCCGAAGTGGCCCCTGTCGCCGATGTTTCCAGTGAATTCCTGAGATACCAGTACGAGGTCTTGGGCATTCACCAGTACATGACCTCGCCCGATGTGACGGAAATCTGTATCAACCGTCCGGGCGAGGTGTACCTGGAAACCAATGCTGGTTGGCAGCGTGTGGAAGTTCCCACGCTGACCTTCGAGCGTGCGCGTCAGTTCTGCACGGCCGTGGTCAACGAGAGCAACACCGGGCAGCGCATCACCGATGCCGATCCGGTGGTGTCACTGACGTTCCCGACCGGACAGCGTGCCCAGTTCGTGATCCCGCCGGCGTGCGATGCCGGCAAGGTGTCGATCACCATCCGCCTGCCGTCCAAGCACACCAAGACGCTTGAGCAGTATCAGAGCGATGGGTTCTTCAACCAGATCCTGGAGCAGGGCGCCGGGCTGAGCGAGCAGGACAGCGAGTTGGTCGAGCTGCGGCAGTCACGCAACTATGCCGAGTTCTTCCGGCGTGCGGTGATGTACCGCAAGAACATCGTGGTGTCCGGCGCGACCGGCAGTGGCAAGACCACCTTCATGAAATCGCTGGTCAACCACATTCCGGCCAGCGAGCGCCTGGTGACCATCGAGGATGCGCGCGAGCTGTTCATCAGCCAGCCCAACGTGGTTCACCTGCTGTACTCGAAGGGTGGGCAGAGCGCCAGCAATGTCACCGCCAAGAGCTGCATGGAGGCGTGCCTGCGCATGAAGCCCGAGCGCATCATCCTGGCCGAGCTGCGCGGCGATGAGGCGTTCTACTTCATCCGCAACTGCGCGTCCGGCCACCCCGGATCGATCACCAGCTGCCATGCCGGCAGCCCGGAGCAGACCTGGGACCAGCTTGCCTTGATGGTCAAGGCGTCTTCTGAAGGCTCCGGTCTGGAGTTTGCCGTGATCAAGCGCCTGTTGATGATGACCATCGACATCGTGGTGCACATCAAGGCTCACGCCGGCAGTCGCTACATCACCGGCATCGATTTCAGTCCCGAGCGCGCCTTGGCGCAGGCAGGATGAGATGGTCATCATGACTTTCAAAAATCTGAATATGGATTTCACGCAGGCCGAAGCCTTGCATCCCTACGTTGGACATGTGGCTTGTCACCTGTCGTCCGCATGGAGGTTGGACTGATGTTGCCCGGACTGGAAGCGCTGGCGTGTCCTGAAATGGCCGTGTCCATGGATGTCATGCAGCACGTGATCAATGTTGAATCCTCGCGCAACCCGTACGCGATCGGCGTTGTCGGTGGTGCGCTCGTTCGTCAGCCCAAGCAGCTTGACGAGGCGTTGGCGACGGTGCGCATGCTTGAAGAGAAGGGCTACAACTTCTCCATCGGGCTGGCCCAGGTCAACCGCTACAACCTTGCCAAGTACGGTCTGGATTCCTACGAGAAAGCGTTCCAGCAGTGCCCGAACCTGCAGGCCGGCTCGAAGATCCTGGCTGAGTGCTACGGGCGTTCAGGCCAGGACTGGGGCAAGTCGTTCAGTTGCTACTACTCCGGCAATTTCACTACGGGTTTCCGCCACGGCTATGTGCAGAAGGTGTTCGCTTCGATAGCGCGCCAGCGCGGCAGCCAGGTGGCCGCCAATGGTGCAGTGGCTCCGATCGATGTCGTCAGTCGTTCGCAGCGACGTGTCGTGGACGTCGCCCACCATCCGCAAGTCAGCTCGCCTGCCCAGGCGGTGATGAGTGCCCGCATTGCGCCGGAGATTGTGCCGGCAGCGCGTGCATATGCCCAGGCAGCGCTGGACCCGGCGCGCGCCTATGAGGTGTATCCGTCCACCGGCGCCATGGTGCGCGGTGGCCTGACCAGGACGGCGGATGCGGCACTGTCGCGGGTCGTCATGGGGGCCCTCGATCACGCCTTGCCAGCGCAGGCTGCCATGCCGTCACCCATTGCGGCCCCCGAGCTTCCAAGCCAGGAGGCGCCGCCGTCCGGAGGGCCGGTTGTGGTGCGCCCGTGGAGCGAAAGAAATACACCCCAGGCAGTTCCCGCGCCGGCCGTTACGGCTCCGCGGCCGCCTGTACAGAACATCCCTGCTGGGGATGCAGCCTTCGTGTTCTGACGAAGTCGTCGCACGGCCAGCCACCCGGCGCGGCCGATTCAGTTGTGTTTGACCATCAACAAGGAAATCACCAATGAAGCGTACCAATCTCGATCTGACCCAGACCCAGCGCACGCTGAAGACCATGCTGATGGCTGTCGCCTTCGTTGCCATGGCGGTCGTGCCGGACGTGTTTGCCCAGGGCACCAACTTCGGCGGCACGGATGAAAAAGTCTGCGGCTTCTTCACCAACATCAACGGTCTGCTCAACATCGCCTCGATCGCGGTGGTCACCATTGCGGTTATTTTTGCCGGCTATCAGATCGCCTTCGCGCACAAGCGCATCGGTGACGTCGCCCCGATCCTGATCGGCGGCCTCCTGATCGGTGCCGCTGGCCAGATCGCCAAGATGCTGCTCGGCGATTCCTCGAGCTCCAACTGCGGTGGCAGCGCTGCTGCCGCTCTGTACAACGCAGTCCAGTACTACAGTGCATAAGAACGTGCTGTTCCGGGGCTGCACACGCCCGGCCATGTTTCTGGGCGTGCCCTACGTCCCGTTCTTCCTGGTTGCAGGTGGCCTGTTGCTGCTCAGCATGTACTTCGACATGCGGCTGCTGGTCACCATTCCGATCGCCATTTTCGTCATGCGGCATATGGCCAAGCGCGACGAAATGATCTTCCGGCTGATCGGTCTGCGTCTGCAGTTCAAGTTCAAGGCGCGGAACCTACAGGACCATGACGGGATGTGGGTGTTCACGCCCAATCACTACCGCGACAAACAGCCGCCGTCGGTCTGAGGCGTCAGGCAGCACGCTGGGCAGGCGATCCATCTCGCCTGCCCAGTCCAGGCAAGAGCTCCACCTCCGCAGCATCTTCATTGGAAGCAGGCATGTTCAGTCCCGATACGTCGATCAGCGAATTCATTCCCCTGTCGTCCCATGTGGCGCCGACGGTCGTCAAGACCACGGGTGGCGATTTCCTGTTGACCTGGCACTTGGAAGGGCTTCCTTTCGTTGGGCGCGAGGATTGGGAGCTGGAGCACAAACACAACACGTTCAACCGGCTCTTGCAGACGCTACGCGCGCCAGACTTCGTCAACGTGGCTTTCTGGGTGCACGATATTCGCCGCAGGCGCCAGCTCAAGGCGCGCAGCCAGTTTGGTCAGCGTTTCAATCAGGATGTGTCCGACCAGTACATGGGCATGCTGTCTTCGCAGCGCATCATGCAGAACGAGCTGTACCTGACCATGCTCTACCGCCCTGTGGTGGCGGGCAAGCGGATGATGGACAAATCGTCCAACGTGACCAAGCTGCAGGCAGAACAGGACCAGGCCATTGCGACCCTGCTGGAAATGGCGGGCAACGTCGAGGCGGTCATTCGCGACTACGCCCCGTATCGCATGGGCATGTACGAGGCCAAGAACGGTCAAGTTTTCTCCGAAACGCTGGAGTTCTTCGGGTATCTCCTCAACCGGATCGATGAGCCGGTGCCGGTGTTGAGTGCCCCGGTGAAGGACTATCTGCCGGTCAGCCGGCACATGTTCTCCGCCAAAACCGGCGATTTCGTCGTCAGTACGCCCAACGGTGTGAACCACTTCGGCGCCATCCTCAACATCAAGGAGTACGCCGAGGGAACCTATCCTGGCGTGCTCAATGGGTTGAAGTATCTCGATTTCGAGTACGTCATCACCCATTCGTTCAGTCCGATGGGGCGACAGGATGCCCTCAAGGTGCTCGACCGTACCAAGGGCATGATGATCTCTTCAGGCGACAAGGCCGTCAGCCAGATCATCGAGCTCGACCAGGCCATGGACCAGTTGTCGTCGGGTAATTTCGTCCTGGGTGAGTATCACTTTCTGATGGCGGTCTATGCGGACAACCAGGAAAAACTCTCGGGCAACATCGCCGCCACCCGCGCCGAGCTGTCCAACGCGGGTTTCGTGTCGACCAAGGAAGATCTCGCTGTCACCTCGGCGTTCTACTCCCAGCTGCCTGGCAACTGGCGCTTCCGTACGCGCCTGGCCAGTGTGAGTTCGCTGAATTTCCTCGGCCTGTCACCCCTGCATAACTTCGCTACCGGCAAGCAGCACAACAACCCGTGGGGCGACTGCGTTACCACGTTGCAGACCACCAACGGGCAGCCGTACTACTTCAATTTCCACGCGACCCACCCCTCGGAAAACTCACTGGGTGAGAAGGCGATTGCCAACACGATGGTGATCGGTAAGTCCGGCACCGGTAAGACCGCGCTGATCAACTTCCTGCTCAGCCAGGTGCAGAAATACGATCCGTCGCCGACCATCTTCTTCTTCGACAAGGACCGTGGCGCGGAGATTTTCGTGCGCGCCTGTGGCGGGAATTACCTGGCGTTGGATAACGGTCAAGCCACCGGCTTCAACCCGTTCCAGTGTGAGAACAACGAGTCCAATCTTCAGTTCCTTGCGGATTTGATCAAGGTGCTGGCTGGAAAGCGCGAGTACAGCGCACGGGAGGAGGAAGACATCTTCCGCGCCGTGGAGAACATGCTTGATACGCCGATGCATCTGCGCAGCATGACCAATTTCCAGAAGAGTCTGCCCAACATGGGTGACGACGGTTTGTATGCCCGCCTGCGCCGCTGGACCTCCGGCAACTCGCTGGGCTGGGTGTTCGACAATCCGGTTGACACCGTCGACCTGAGCCGGGCGAACATCATCGGCTTTGATTACACCGACATCATCGATAATCCTGAAGTACGCGTGCCGGTCATCAATTACCTGTTGCACCGTCTGGAGTCACTGATCGACGGCCGCCCGCTGATCTATGTCATGGATGAGTTCTGGAAGATCCTTGACGGCGAAGGTGGGCTGAAGGAATTTGCCAAGAACAAGCAGAAGACCATTCGTAAGCAGAACGGCTTGGGCATTTTCGCCACGCAGAGCCCGGAAGACGCGCTGAAGAGCGATATCGCTGCGGCGCTTATCGAACAGACTGCGACGCTGATCCTGCTGCCGAATCCGAACGCAAGCCGTTCGGACTACATCGATGGACTCAAGTTGACCGAAGCCGAATTCAAAGTGGTTACCGCGCTCGACGAACGTTCGCGCTGCTTCCTTGTCAAGCAGGGGCACGCGGCAAGCGTTTGTCAGCTGAACCTGCGCGGCATGGACGACATTCTGTCGGTGATCTCTGCCTCCACCGACAACATCGAAGTCATGCATCGCGTGATGCATGACGCTGCGCAGCGCGAGAAGGTCTCGCAGGCAGAGCTCACCCCGGAACAGTGGCTTGGCGACTTTTACAAGAAACGGAAGGGCTCGCGCCAGTCCTCACCCAGCACGGATGCTGTGGCCTGATTGCGTCTGACGGCCAAGGCTCGGGAACGAATTGACAATGGAGACGATGATGAACAACGCGAAGAATAACCGAATGAACGGCCGCAGCCCGCGCCGCACCCGGCTTGCGGCACTGGTCATGGGCGTGGCGATGTCGGTAAGCGCCACGTCGGTGAACGCGGGCATGCCGGTGATCGATTACACCGCCATCATCCAGGCGATCAAGAGCAACTTCCAGGACATCGCGGAGTTTGCCAAGGAAAACACCCGCTGGATCAACCTGATGAAGGAATACACCAACGCGCTGGTTACGGTGCAGGGCATCATCAATAATTTCGGCCTGTCGCCGTCAGCGACCCTTACGCTTGTCCCCAATGACTACATGGTGACCGAGTCCTGCGGTCCGCGCACGGACATGAGCGTCACCGGAATGTTCGCTTACTTCGTATTTGATGCGAAGGGCGACGTGAAGGCTCAGCAGCGGCAGATTTGCGTCAACATCCGGATGATGCAGAACCGCAAGTACAACGACTCGGTCCTCTTCATCAAGGAGACGGTGCCGCTTATGGATTCCTCTTTGAAAGCGATCGAGGCACTGCGCCAGGGCAGCAAGCTGCTGGGCAACGTGACAGCGGTTGATAGCGACTCCATGCGTACCGCGAATGATCTGGCGGTTCAGGCACAGGCCTGGCAGGCACGCATGCAGTCCTATGACGCCTACATCGAGGTAATGGAGGCCAATCAAAAGGTGGTCGCCCAGGCCGCGCTGAAGGGCGATCCAAGCAAGCAGTTGATCAGTGATCTTGTGAAGACCACCGCGTTGAAGACGGCGCTCAGCGTTCACTGAGCTGGCGCCATGAATGTGTAGACAGGCGCTGCAAAGCAATGCGGCGTTTCATGCAGTAACGGAATTACCAAGGGATTGTGGAAATGACGATCAGGTGGCTGGCCAACTTTGATTTCTCAGGCGGATTGCAGGATCTGCTGGGCTACGCTGTGCGTGTCCAGTCGATCGGTGACTTCGTCTTCTTCAAGCTGATCATGGATTACCTGCGCGACAGGATCAGCGACTTCGGCATCGAGCTGATGGGTCGCATGATGGCTTGGGTAGGCGGGATCGCCCTGATTCTGATGACGCTCTGGGTGTTGATCCAAGGCTATCGAATCGTTACCGGTCRCAGTCGTGATTCGATGATGGTGCTCGTGACCAACATGGCGCGCGCGGCCTTGATCGTCAGTGTGGCCACCAGCATGGCCATGTTCGGCAGCAACCTGCAGGAATTCCTCAACGAGGATGTGAAGGGTCTTATCACCCACGTGGTGACGGGCAAGGATGAAAAGCCCGAAGACCAGATCGACAAGAGCCTGGCATGGATGCAGGTTGCCCTGTCCAGTATCGACGGAATCAAGATCCTGAATGACCCCGGCCTGCAGGCCGACAAAACGCGAGCGCTCTGGTTCATCGGCATGGGCACTGGCGGCCCGGCAGTGACGGCAGGTGCGATGCTGCTGCTTTACGAGGTGGCGTTGGCATTGTTCATCGGCCTTGGACCGTTGTTCATCCTGTGTCTGTTGTTCGAGCAGACCAAGCAGCTCTTCCAGAGATGGCTGTTCTACGGCATTGGCACGATGTTCTCGATGGCTGTTCTGGCGGCAATGGTTTCTATTGCACTGGATATGGTCATCCGTGTTTCTGCCGCGTTCTGGACCACTGCGCTGGTCAACAAGTTTTTGCTCGACGGGGCGTCCAGTGACGGCATGACCAGCCAGGCAATGCAGCAGGGCGGCATGGGGTTGATCTTGACCACCCTCATTCTGACTGCGCCCCCAATGGCTGCGATGTTCTTCCAGGGCACCTTGGGCAGCTTCATGGCATATTCCCAGATAGGCGGCGCAGGCGGCCAGCCGGGTCCGCAAGGTCAGCCGCCGGGGTCGTATACGCCGGCGGCTCCCGACAAGGGAGCTGGGCCGTCAGCAGATGCAAATGCCGTTCGTGCCCATGTCCCGCTAGTCTCTAATACAAATGACAATGCCAGTGTGACCCCAGGCACATATGGTGCCGCAAAAAACTAAGCAGGCCGGAATCGAGTCCTGTAATTTCCAGGGCGGAGATAGCCATATGATGACAACTCAGTTCAGTTCAAAACTACTTGCTCTCGCTATGTTCGCCGGAGCCGCCCTGTTTTCAGGGGCGGCTCGCGCCGAGGGGGCGTGCCCGCCGGGTTCGTATCCAATCGGTGGGCAAGGCGTACAGGGTTGCGCGCCCATCCCAGCCTCTGGATCACAAGCGGACGGCCCTCGTGCAACGGGGCGTTGGATCAAGACATGGGGTGCCTTCGCCCTTTCACCGAATGGGGAGTCAGGTGCTGCCAACGGGCGACGAAGCAAGGGCGCGGCAGAGAAGGACGCCGTAGCGCTTTGTTCACAAAGTGGCGGTAAAAACTGTAAAGCAGCGTTCTCCTACAAGAATCAATGTGCTGTCGCAGCAGTTCCAACCTCGGGTAAAGGTGGCACTTCGTTTGCACGTTCCGCCACGCAGGACGAGTCAAAGCGCATTGCACTGAATCAGTGTCAGACGGGCGGAGGCATGGGCTGCCAAGTTATCTATTCTGCATGCACTGAGCCGGAGTTTGAGGCGTTCTAGAATCTGGAAGGTTTGCGGATATTCTCCGCGCATGCGGAATGATAGGCGGAGGCTGGTTGTGGACGTCTCCCGCAGCCACGGTAGGCCTTGGTAGTTTGTGTGCCCTTCTCCATTTCAACTGAACCTTTCCTGCTGATCAAACAAGGATGGCGGATGAATCGAACATTCAGCGCGCTCTTCTTGACCCTCACCCTGACGGCCTGTGGCCGTATGGAGGCAGCGATGAGTACTTCTATGCCACAGGCCGAGGAGGACGTCGCCAGCGGCGGCCGCGGCCTGGCCAAGCTCAATCCTGGGCCGCGCAAGGCCATCGAGTTCACCCTGAAGGTGCACAATGCGCCCGGCCCCTTTGCCGTGGTGGAGGCGGTTGCGCAGTACGATGTGACTAATGAGGACCAGTGCGGTCATATCGAGCCCGCCACCGGCACTGGCAGCCGCATCACCAGCCAGGAAGACGTGGTGCTGCGCAAGGTGTCCGACGATGAGTATCAGGG
Organism: Stenotrophomonas sp. P5_A9; assembly: GCF_056400525.1. Classification (NCBI taxonomy): domain Bacteria; kingdom Pseudomonadati; phylum Pseudomonadota; class Gammaproteobacteria; order Lysobacterales; family Lysobacteraceae; genus Stenotrophomonas; species Stenotrophomonas sp. P5_A9. Next base: position 28,070 of record NZ_JBFULC010000022.1, on the reverse strand, counting down.
CAAGGTTTATCTGGACCTGATGCAGGATGAGGACTACTACGGCCGCGGCGTCTGTCATTGGGAGCTGACCGGCGCCAGCACGATGCTGAAGGCGACGGGGGCCGCAGGAGAGACCCGCTTCCTGTCGTTCATCAAGGTCGATCAGCTCCTGTCGGGGCAAACGCAGACACGTTACTACGCCGATATGACCTATCCGCGCGCGGAGACGATGTCCGATTACCCAGCCAGCGGCAAGGAGGACCCGGCCGAATACAAGCCCGAGCTGCGGGAGAGACTGTTCTCCGTCTCGATCAGCGTCGGTGAGGTGGCCAGATGACCATCGACAGCAGGGACTTCGCGGCCATCTCCGATGACACGTACAAGGACCGCGCGGTGGGCCGGCGAGCGCCGGGCAAAGAAGAACATGTGACCCTCAATGGGCACGAGTACAAGATTCTCGAACACGTCAACAACCGTCTCACCGGCTACCAGGGCACGGTTTACCAGCGCATGGATACCAACGAGATCGTCGTTGGCCACCGCGGCACCGAGCAGATCGGTCGCGATGGGGTGCTGACCGACGGCGGCATGGTGACCACCCGCGCCAACCTGCAGGGCCGCGATGCAATTGAACTGACCCGGCGCGCGGTTGATTTTGCCAGGACTGAAGGCCTTCTGGATGGTCGCACGCCCACGGTATCGGTCACCGGTCATTCCCTCGGCGGCACACTGGCGCAGATCACCTCGCACCATTTCGATCTGAAAGGTGAAACGTTCAACGCCTACGGCGCGGCCAGTCTCGGGTATCGTATTCCGCAGGGCGGCAACAATCTGGTCAACCATGTGATGGCGGCCGATCCTGTCAGTGCGGCGTCGCCCCACTTCGGGCAGGTGCGGGTCTATGCGACCCAGAAAGAGATCAATTCGCTCGCCGCATGCGGGTTCAGCAATAGCAAGGCGAACTTTCTGATCCCCGACCAGCCGGTGGTGGCGGCCGGCCTGTCGCTTGGCTCGCACAGCCTGGATAACTTTCTGGGTGCCAAGTCGGTACTGCAGTCGCCGCAATCGCGCACCCTGGCCGAGGGCAACAAGCGGATGATCGAGGAGTATCGCGATGATATCGGCGAGCGCCGGCGCGCCCTCACCGTGGGTTCCCGCGGCGTCCCGGGCGGGGTGCACGATGTAGTGGACGAGATTCGCGGGACGTTGAAGCCGGGCGAGCCAGCGCGGCGCGACGCTGAGCGACAGTCCGATCGGCGCACCACCAGTCTGGAGCATGCCGACCACCCCGGTAATGCGTTGTTCGAGGATGCGCGGCGCGGTGTGTATGCGCAGGACGCGAAGGTAGGCCGCGCTCCTGATCAGCGTAGCGATCAGCTTGCCGGAGGCTTGGCTGCCGAGATGCACGCCGCCGGTGGAGCGCGTATCGATGCGGTGTCGATGAGCAGCGACGCGGCGCGCACGTTTGCCATCCAGGGGAGGGCGGATGATCCCGCGCATCTGCGGGTGTCGGTGGAGACCGTTGCGACCATGGACATTCCACTCCAGCAGAGTAGTCAGCGCGTGGCCGAGCAGGCTGCCAAACAAGGGCCGGCGACGCAGCATGCGTTGGAACAGGACCAGGTGCTGCAGGCGTCCCGGTCGATGCAGGCTTAGCTCGCTTTTCTTACCTTGCACAGCAGCAAAATTCCCCTTGGCGCGCTGAAGAGCGCTTGTGGGTTGCTTGGGTGAATCGCCGAACCTGTGATGAGTTTCAAATATTTTGCGGATTGTCATGACGCGGAATTCACGCTTGGTGTAGGGTGTCGGCGTCAGTAATCCGGCAGGCAGCCGGGACGATGATGGTCTGGGGAATTGGGATCGCGTGGTGGTAACCCAGTCTTGCAACGGGAATATCCGCGCGCGCCGCATCGTCGAAGCGTCGCTGTTGTACCCGTCTGCACGGTTACTCCACTTCAAGTTCAAGGACGACAAAATGCGAAATACGCTGCTTTCTCCGCGCCGCCGTGCGGTGCGCCTGGCTTCGACGGCCGCCTTGTTGCTGGTGTTGCCCGTGGCGCTCGCCGCGTTCGGCGCGCAGGCACAGTCGCTGCCGGAAGATCCTGGCGAGGCCGTGGAACTGCAAGGCGATACGGCGCAGGGGGAGGCGGTAGCGGATTCAGCCGGAGCCATCACGCCTGCACCGGCCGCTGTCGATCAGGCGCATCCAGCGGTACAGGGTGATGTTGCGCTCGACGCACCGGCGGCGATGTTGGCGAAAGATCAGGCGGCAGTTGGCGCTGAACCCGCCTCCGCAGCGCCGCCGTCCGTGGCGACACCCGAGGAAATGCAGACCCCGGCCGAACCGGCGGCGGCACACGCCGCCATCAATGCGGCCGTACCCACCTCGGCTGCGGTTGACGCGGGCAGCGTGACCGACGCCATCGCCGCGTCGACGGAGACGGCGGTTGCGTCGCCCACTCTGGCTGCACCTATGGAGACTGCAACGGCGCCCATGTCGGAGCAGGTGGCGGGTCCCGTGGCTGAGGCCGCTCCGACTGCGGTCGCCGCGCCGAACGAGGCCGTTGCAGCGGCCGAACCGGCGGTTGCGCCCGCGCCTACCCCTGCTACACCGACCGAACCCGTTGTGACCCCCGATCCGGAGGCTTCACCTGTGGTCGATTCGGCCCCAGTCCCGGTCCCAGCCGCGCCGACGATGGCTGCGGCCGCCGTTCCGGCAGCGTCCCTCGTGGCCGCGCCGAAGGCCGTGCCTGCACCGCAGGCCATCGCCGCGCCGCAGGCGAACATCGCGCCCGCAGCGGTTGCCGCCCCTGTCGCCACCCGACCGCCCTTCGTCAACGAAAACAACGCCATCGAGCGCCAGCTCGGCGCACGCTGCCCGAACGACCTGGCCGCGCGCCTGGCCACCCAAGGCGACCTGCTCACCGGCGCCTGCCAAGGCACCATGCCGGCCCACTTGGCCGCGGTGCTGGTCGCCATCCCCGATGCACAGATCCTCCTGCCGCGCATTTGGCGGCAGCGTGAAGTGGCCCAGCGCGCCTGGTTCAAGGCGGTGCCGGGCGCAGGCCAGCGGCCGGATTTCCTGGTGGTGCAGGGCGGGCTGTGGATCCGCTCGTTCGAAGGGGCCGATGCCAACACCACGGTGTATCTGGTCTCCGCGCCGTTCGAGTGCGTCGACGGGCGAGTGCTGGACGCCGATGCGGCCGAGCCGGTGCGCGTGCCGGCCGGCGATTGCCGCCAGGCCTTCGTGCAGGAGCGCGTCTACCGGGTGAGTGGCAACGCGGCGCCGGTGGACATCACCGCCGAGGTGATGCCGGCCCGCCCGCTGCTGGGCGAGGCGGACAAGAAGCGCTACGCGGCCAAGGGCGGCGAGGTGACGCTGGACCGCAGCAAGCTGCAATACGGCCCCGCGATGCGCTGGTACGTGCGCTTTGATGAGGCGGGTACGCCTGCGGACGCGCGCAGTTTTGGTGAGTGGAGCCGCGCGCACTTGGGCTTTGTGGTCTGGAATGGCCAGCGTTTCGAGCAGGTCGACAGCGTGCCGCGCAGCCAGTGGCCGTGCGATCCGGTCGCCCCCGGCGACGCGGTATGCGGCGGCTTTGCCGATGCGGGGCGCGATCCCTTCGTGCTGAGCGATGCGGCGATGGCGCGCACCGAGGGCGCAACCCCCTGACCATCCGAGGCGGTGCCGGCATCGAGGATGATGTCGGCCCCTTGCCCGGCGCCTGGGCCCGTGCGTGGACTCCAACGGCATCACGCTCCGTCTCGCCGATAAGTGCGATAATTCGCTGCTGACGTCCCCAACTTGAGTGGGCGCTGTATCGCGGACCGGTCGATCGCCGGCTATCCGCCAAGGATTGCGATGTACACCGGTTCCGGCTTCCCCAGCGTCATTGGATTCGATCTGCCGGGGCTGCAGGACGAGCCTGCGCCTGCGCGGGTGATCGTCACCGCGTTGCTGGACGCGCTTCCCTCCGAGGAGTGGATGCGGATGCTCGACCGGCTGGCCTGGCCGGCGCTGCGGTTGGACCACGGTGTGGAGCAGCTGCGCCTGGTGGGGCAGGGCATCCACTTCGTCGGCGATATCCGTGACGGGCGCGGCCTGTCGGCGACGGTGCGCGACCTGTTCGAGCGGRTCACCGCCCAGGTGCTGGCGGCGCGCATGGCGGCGTTGGAAAACCCCGTTGAAGACCTGTCCTGGACGCCGCCGGTGTCAGCGCCCTTGTTGGCCTCGCGCGATCCGCGCTTGGCCGACGTCRCCGCGCTGCTGAAGCTGCCGGCCTTGCCGGGCCTGCTGGAACTGGCCAGCCAGCTGACGGCGATGCGCTTCGTTGCCGTGGCCCGGGTCACCGCCGAGCGCTGGACGGCGTGCGCGGTACACGACGGCATCGGCTTTGGCCTGGCGCCGGGGCAGGACCTGGTGCTGGAAACCACGATCTGCGAAGAGATCCGCCAGCACCACCAGACCGTGCAGTTCGATCAGGCCAGCATCCACCCGGTGTTTTCCACCCATCCCACCCCGGCGCTGTACGGCTTTGAGAGCTACATTTCGGTGCCGATGCTGCGCCGCGACGGCAGTCTGTTCGGCACGCTGTGCGCGCTGGATCCCAAACCGTCGCAGCTGGACGCGGTCAGCGTGAAGTGTTTCGAGGTGCTGGCCGCGTGGATCGGTGCGCAGCTGGAGCTGGAAGACGCCCAGGCGGTGATCGAGGGCGAGGCGCCGGTGACCATCCGTGCGGCGCTGGAAGCCGTGGCCGAGCAGGCGGGGCGGATTGCCGCCAATGCGAAGACCTCTTCGGCGCTGAGCGAGACCGCGCTGCGGATCCAGGCGTTGAGCGTGGTGCCGCGCTGAGGGGTTGGTGGTTGCCGGCCAGCGGCCGGCACTACCGGGCTGCCGGCTCAGGCTGGCACGGGGGCGAAGCGCGGTCGCACCTGGCCGTCGACCTCCACCTCGGCCACGAACATCGCATACGGCCGTACCCACAGGCCTACGTTGGAATCCAGCGGGCGATACAGCACCATCGGCTCCAGCGTCTCGCTGTGCCGGACCACGCCCACCACCTCGTAGTTGCCGCCCTTGAAGTGGCGGTAATGTCCGGGCGCGATGTCGGGCAGCGGGGCGAGGTCGCGCATGTCAGTGTGCGGCTGCGGGCGACTGCAGCATCGCCACCAACTGGCGCAGCCGGTAGGGCTTGGGCAGGAATTCCACGTGCGCCGGCAACGGCGGCAACTGCGAGCGCGCATACCCGGAAGACAGGATCATGCGCGCGTTGGGCAGGGCCTCGGCCACGTGCGCGCTCAGTTCCACCCCGCTCATGCCGTTGGGCATGCTGATGTCGCTGAACACCACGTCGAACGCGCCCACTTCCTGCAGCAACCGCAGGGCGGCCGGGCCATCGTCGGCGGTGTGGATCTCGATACCGAAATCCTGCAGCGCCTGGCCGATCAGATCGCGCAGGTCCTGCTGGTCTTCGACCATCAAAACGCGAAGGGGCTCAGGCATGCTCGACATCCTCTATGGCAGGTAACAACAAACGGACCGTGGTGCCGCGTCCGGGGGCGGTCTGTACATCGACGAAGCCGTCGCACTGGGAGACGAAGCCGAACACCTGGCTCAATCCCAGTCCGCTGCCCTTGCCGACTTCCTTGGTGGTGAAGAAGGGCTCGCTGGCGCGCTCTGCAACCTCTGGTGGCATGCCCGCGCCTTCGTCGGTCACCGCAATGGCGACGTAGCGGCGGCGGGTAGGCTGCGCCAGATCGGGGGCAAGGCGTTGTTCGACGCGGGCGGTGATGGTTACCGTGCCGCCCTGCGGCATCGCCTCACAGCTGTTGAGCACCAGGTTGAGCATGGCGCTGTGCAACTGTACGCCATCGGTGGCGATCGGCGGTAGCGCCGGCGCCAATTCCACGCGCATCTGGATGGCCTGCGGACACGCCCGCTGCAGCGAGGGCAGGGCCTCGTCCAGCAGCTGCGGCACGCTCACCGGCTCGCGCACCAGGGTCTGGTCGGCCGAGAACGCCAGCAGCTGGCGGGTCAGCAGCGAGCCGCGGTCGGCGGCTGCCTGGGCCAGTTCCACCAGTTCATGGGTGCGCGCATCGGCGCCCGGGCGCAGCGCGACCAGATCCAGTGCGTTGGCGATGGTGGTCAGCAGGTTGTTGAACTCGTGCGCCAGCCCGCGGGTCAGGCGGCCAACACCTTCAAACCGCTGCAGGTGCTGGCGCGACCGCTGGGCATCCTGCAGCAGGCACTGGGCCTGGTAGCGCTCGGTGATGTCCTGGGTGACCTTGACGAAGCCGAGCAGGTGACCGTCCTCGCGCACCGCTTCAATCACCACACTGGCGCGGAACTGCTCGCCGTTGCGGCGCACCCGCCAGCCTTCGCCAGCCAGCCGTCCGTGTTCACGGACATGCTCCAGTGCCTGCTGGGGCAGCCCCTGCTGCTGCTCCTCGGGGATGTAGAAGATCGACACGTGCTGGCCGATGGCTTCCTCGGCGGTGTAACCGTTGACGCGTTCGCCGCCACGGTTCCAGCTGCAGATACGCCCGTCCGGGTCGAGCAGGTAGATCGCATGGTCGGACACATGGTCGATCAACAGCTTGAGTTGCCGGCGTTCATCGACAAGCGGTGCCACGCTGGATACGACCTCGGCCACGACGGTAATGCACTCCCCTCTAAGGGGCCGAACCGTAGGGGCGAGAGCGTGAAGAACATGTAAAGAACGGGCTGTAACCACCTGACCAATGACGGATAACGCCGCTTTACGGGTTCAGGTACCATCGGCCCCCTTTTGAGCTGGAATTCCGCATGAATGCTGCGCCGACCGCACGTGACCGCTGGATCTGGGCTGCCTCGGCCGCCCTGATGGCGTTCACCCTGGCCCTGGAGATGGTGGTCCCACTCGGCTATGCGGTGTGGTTGACCTATTTCATGGCGGTGGGGGTGACCCTGTTCCAGCGGCGGCTGGACGTGCCGATGCTGGTGGCGTTGGGGTCCTGCGTGCTGTTGATGGTGGGCTACAACGTGGCGCCGTCGAGCACCAACTCGGCGTTCTCGTTCGTCAACCGGACCATCGGTGGGGTGGCCTTCCTGCTGATGGCGCTGACGGTGATGAAGGCGATCCAGTCGCGCCGGATCGCCGCCGATGCGCTGTGGTTGCAGGAGGGCGAGAACGCGGTCACGGTAAGCCTGCGCGGCGACCCGGAGCCTCGCGTGCTGGCCGATGCGGCGATGCGGGCGCTGTGCGCGCAGCTGGGGGCCGAGGTGGGCGCGATGTATCGCCTTCAGGGCGACCGCCTGCTGCTGGTGGGGGGCGCGGCCTTGCCTGCGCAGCTGCCCGGAACGCTGTCGGCGGCGGCGGGCCAGTGGGGCGAGGTGTTGCGTCTGGGCGTGCCGCGTCGGCTGGAAGACCACGAATCGCCGCTGGATATCGAGACGCCGCTGGGCCGCAGCGTGGTGCGCCAGCGCCTGCTGGGTCCCATCACCGCCGATGGCGCGGTGGTAGGCGTGGTCGAACTCGGCCGGGCCGGGGTATCGCCGGCACGCGCACTGGAATTGGAGCTGCTGCTGCAGTGCGCCGAGCCGATCGGCGTGGCGCTGCGTGCGGCGCTGCTGCGCGCCCAGCTGGTGGAGTTGCTGGAGGAGACCCAGCGCCAGAGCGAAGAGCTGCAGACTCAGCAGGAAGAGCTGCGCGTGGCCAATGAGGAGCTGGAAGAGCAGAGCCGAAGCCTGCTGCATTCCCAGGCCAGCCTGGAGCAGCAGCAGGCCGAGCTGGAGCAGACCAACGTGCAGCTGGAAGAGCGCACCCACGAGCTGGAGTCGCGCCAGCAGGCGCTGCTGCTGGCGCAGACGCAACTGGTGCAGAACAGCAACGAGCTGGAAGCCAGCTCGCGCTACAAGTCCGAATTCCTGGCCAACATGTCCCATGAGCTGCGCACGCCGCTCAACAGCGCGCTGATCTTGGCCAAGCTGCTGGCCGACAACAAGGACGGCACGCTCACCGCCGAGCAGGTCAAGTACGCCCAGGCGATCCACTCGTCCAACAACGACCTGCTGGCGCTGATCAACGACATCCTGGACCTGTCGCGGATCGAGGCTGGCCACGTCGAGCTGGTCGAAGAAAACCTGGCGGTGTCCAGCGTGCTGCAGCGCCTGCAAGACACCTTCGAGCCGATGGCCGCGCAGAAGGGCCTGGTGCTGGAAATCGTCAGCGAGGCCGGCGCGCCCGCGCAGCTGGTGGCCGACAGCCAGCGCCTGCAGCAGATCCTGAAGAACCTGCTGGCCAACGCGCTGAAGTTCACCGAGCACGGCAGCGTGTTGTTGAAGGTGCGCAGCGCCGGGGCAGGGCGGGTGCAGTTTGCCGTGTCCGACACCGGCATCGGCATCCCCGAAGCGCAGACCGCGGTGATCTTCGAGGCATTCCGCCAGGCCGATGGCAGTACCCGCCGCCGTTATGGCGGCACCGGCCTGGGCCTGTCGATCTCGCGCGACCTGGCCGCGCGCATGGGTGGCAGCATCCGCGTGTCCAGCGAACCGGGCCGTGGCAGCTGTTTCACCCTGGAACTGCCGGTGCTGGCCAGTGGCGGGGCGCCGGTGGCCAGCGCGGCGCCGGATGTGCGCGCCGCGCCGGTACCGCTGCCGCTGCGTGCAGCAGTGCCGTTCCACGGCGGCAGCGYGCATGGTGAAGCAACACCGCCGGCCGCGCTGCAGCGGGTGGCCGATGACCGCGGCCGGCGCAGCCGCGCCGGGCGCATGATCCTGGTGGTCGAAGACGATGCGACCTTTGCCGGTGCGCTGGTGTCGATGGCCCATGAACTCGACTTCGACTGCGTGGTGGCCGGCACTGCCGAAGAGGCGCTGGGCCTGGCCGCCGAGCTGCGCCCGAACGGCATCCTGCTCGACATCGGCCTGCCCGACGTGTCCGGGCTGAGCGTGCTGGAGCGGCTCAAGCGCGATCCCGCCACCCGGCACATTCCGGTGCACGTGGTGTCCGGGCTGGAGCGCTCGCAGGTGGCGATGGAGCTGGGCGCGATCGGGTATGTGATCAAGCCGGCCACGCGCGAGCGCCTGCTGGGGGCGATCCAGCAGCTGGAGGCCACCAGCCAGCGCGACGTACGTCGCCTGCTGATCGTCGAGGACGACAGCGAGCTGCGCTCGAACCTGCAGCTGCTGTTGGGCCGCGACCAGCTGGAAATCACCGGCGTGGGTACCATCGCCGAGGCGATGGCCGCACTGGGCACGTCCACCTTCGACTGCATGGTCACCGACCTGACCTTGCCCGACGGCACCGGCTATGACCTGCTCGAGCGCATGGCCGGCAACGATGCGGTCGCCTTCCCGCCGGTGATCGTCTACACCGGGCGTGCGCTGACCCGCGATGAGGAGCAGCGCCTGCGTCGTTACTCCAAGAGCATCATCATCAAGGGCGCGCGCTCGCCCGAGCGCCTGCTCGACGAAGTGACCCTGTTCCTGCACAGCGTGGAGGCGTCCCTGCCCAGCGACCAGCAGCGGTTGTTGCGTGAGGCGCGCCGTCGCGACGCGGTGCTGGATGGGCGCATCGTGCTGCTGGCCGAGGACGACGTGCGCAACATCTTCGCCCTGTCCAGCGTGCTCGAACCGCTCGGGGTGACCCTGGAAATCGCGCGCAACGGGCGCGAGGCACTGGACAAGCTGCGTCCGGAGATCGACCTGGTACTGATGGACATCATGATGCCGGAGATGGACGGGCTGACTGCCATGCGCGAGATCCGTGCCGACCACCGCTGGCGCGACCTGCCGATCATCGCGCTGACCGCCAAGGCCATGCCCGATGACCGTGAGCACTGCCTGCAGGCCGGTGCCAACGACTACATCGCCAAGCCCATCGACGTGGACAAGCTGGTCTCGCTGTGCCGTGTGTGGTGCTCGCGTCGATGAACGACACCGAGTTGTTCGACCTGGAACTGCGCCTGCTGCTGGAGGCGGTATACCAGCGTTACCACTATGACTTCCGCAACTATGCGATGTCCTCGCTGCGGCGGCGCATGCGGCATGCGATGGCACGTTTCGACTGCGCCACCATGGGCGAGCTGCAGCACCGCCTGCTGCATGAGCCGGAGACCTTCGCCCAGGCGATGCAGTACTTCACCGTGCAGGTCTCGGAGATGTTCCGCGACCCGGCGTATTTCAAGGTGCTGCGCGAGCACGCGATGCCGGTGCTGCGCACCTATCCGTCCATCAAGCTGTGGATTGCCGGCTGCAGCACGGGCGAAGAAGTGTGGTCGATGGCGATCCTGCTGCAGGAAGAGGGACTGCTGGACCGGTCCATCCTCTATGCCACCGACATCAATCCCGATGCGCTGCAGGCCGCCGAATCCGGCGCGTTCCCGTTGGAGCGCACCGCGCAGTTCAGCCGCAACTACCTGGCCGCCGGCGGCACCGGCTCGCTGTCGGACTACTACACCAGCGGCTACGGCAGCGTCGTGTTCGACCGCCGCCTGAAGCGCAACATCGTCTTCGCCGATCACAGCCTGGCCACCGACACGGTGTTCTCCGAGGTGCACCTGGTGTCCTGCCGCAACGTGCTGATCTATTTCCAGCGCGCGTTGCAGGACCGGGCTATCGGGCTGTTCCATGAGGCGCTGGTGCACCGCGGCTTCCTCGGCCTGGGCGGCAAGGAATCGCTGCAGTTCGGCGCGCACGCCAACGATTTCGAAGCCTGCGCGCGCGAGCAGCGCCTGTACCGGAAGCTGGCCTGATGAGCGCCGTGCCGCATCGGCAACATTTCGACGTGATCGTGGTCGGCGCCTCGGCCGGCGGCGTCAGCGCCTTGCAGGCGCTTCTCGAAGCGGTGCCGGCCGACCTGGCGATGCCGATCCTGGTGGTGCTGCACCTGCCGCGCGATCGCCCCAGCCGCATCGCCGACCTGCTCGACCTGCGCTGCCCGTTGCCGGTGCGCGAGGCCGAGGACAAGCAGCCGCTGCGCCCCGGCACGGTGACCTTCGCGCCGCCGGATTACCACCTGCTGGTGGAAGACCGCGACACCCTGGCCCTGTCCGTCGATGCGCCGGTGCTGTTCTCGCGCCCGGCGATCGACCCGCTGTTTGAAAGTGCCGCCGACGTGTTCGGCAGCGGCGTGCTGGCGATCCTGCTCACCGGCGCCAGCGCCGACGGCAGCGAAGGCGTGGCTGCGGTGCGCCACGCCGGCGGCCAGGCCTGGATCCAGTCGCCCGACGATGCCTATTCCTCCTTGATGCCTGCCTCGGCACTGGCCCACGCTGGCGCCGATGCAGTGCTTCCGCTTACTTCCCTGTGCTTGCGCATGAAAGGCCTTATCCGATGAACCTGATCGACCCCGCCAGGGCGACTGCCGATGACCGCGTGAACCTGCTGATCGTCGATGACGTGCCGCAGAACCTGGTGGCGATGGAAGCGCTGCTGCGCCGGGAGGGCCTGAATATCCTGTGCGCCGCCTCCGGCGCCGAAGCGTTGGAACTGCTGCTGCAGCACGACGTGGCGCTGGCGCTGCTGGATGTGCACATGCCCGAGATCGATGGGTTCTCGCTGGCCGAACTGATGCGCGGCTCGCAGCGCAGCCGCGATGTGCCGATCATTTTCCTGACCGCCTCGCCGAACGATCCGGTGCGCGCGTTCAAGGGCTACGAAACCGGCGCGGTGGATTTCCTGCACAAGCCGATCGAGCCGCAGGTGATCATGAGCAAGGTCAACGTCTTCATCGAGTTGTACCAGCAGAAGCAGCTGTTGAAGGCGCGCAACCACGACCTGGAACACGCGCTGAAACTCAATGAAACGATGATGGCCGTACTCACCCACGACCTGCGCACGCCGCTGGCCTCGATCCTGCTGTGTGCGGACAAGCTCGCGCTGGACCTGCCGGCCGACAGCGGCGTGCAGCGCACGCTGGGCCACCTGGAGAACAGTGCCCAGCGGATGGCGCGGATGGTCGAGCAGTTGCTGGATTTCTCCAAGATACGGACCGGGGGGCTGCGCCTGAACTGCGACGAGTGCGACGTTGGCGAGGTCGCTGCCGTGGTGGTGGCCGAGATCGCACGCGCCCACCCGCAGGCACGCATCGAGCTGCAGCTGGACGGCGACACGCGCCTGCAGGGCGATCCGGACCGGCTGGCGCAGCTGTTGTCCAACCTGATCGGCAACGCGGTGCTGCACGGCGGCGATGCGCCGGTGCAAGTGAGCCTGCACGGCGCCGGGCACGAGCCGCTGCGGCTGCAGGTGCGCAACGCCGGGCGGATTCCCGACGAACTGCTGCCGCGCTTGTTCGAGCCGTTCAAAGCCAGTTTCCACGACAGCCGCGGCCTCGGCCTGGGCTTGTTCATCGCCAGCGAGTTCGCCCGCGCGCACGGCGGCACGTTGGTGGCGCGCAACCTCGATGGCGAGGTGCTGCTGGAGACGGCGCTACAGCGCCGGATTCGCTGAGCCGTAGCCCGGACGGCGCGTGCACCGCACGCGCGAACCGGCAACCGGGTGGCCCGTGCGCGACCCAAGCGGACCCGGCCACGGCCGGCGGGCCGGGGTGCGGTAAACTGAGCGCCTTGCTGCCATAGTCGCCGCTGGCCGCCCGCTGGAGTTCCGATGCCCGCTTCCTCGCGCAAAATCTCGCCCTTGATCGATGCCCAGGTCCACGTTGAGGGCTTCGTGCAGGTGCGCGAGGCGCGTCGCTCGGAGCTGGTCGAGGATTATGTCGAGCTGATCGCCGACCTGATCGCCGACGGTCGCGAGGCGCGCCAGGTGGATATCGCCACCCGGCTCGGCGTGGCCCAGCCGACCGTGGCCAAGGCGCTCAAACGCCTGGTCAAGGAAGGTTGGGCGGTGCAGCGGCCCTACCGCGGGGTATTTCTCACCCCGGCCGGCGAGCAGTTGGCGGTGGAAATGCGCGCCCGCCACCAGACCGTGGAGCGCTTTCTGCTGGCGCTGGGCGTGGATGCCGACTCGGCCCGACGCGATGCCGAGGGTATCGAGCACCATGTCAGCGAAGCGACCTTGGCCGCGTTCGAGGCGTTTGTGCGCAAGGCCGACGGCCATGGTTGAGTCCCTGCCGGCACCGCCGCCGCTGGGCGTGCCGGTGCACGACCAGGACGAACACTGGATGCGCCATGCGCTGGCGCTGGCCGAACGCGCCGAGCAGGAATTCAACGAAATCCCGGTCGGCGCACTGCTGGTCGGCGCCGATGGCCAGGTGCTGGGCGAGGGCTGGAACCTCAACATCGCCGACCACGATCCCAGCGCGCATGCCGAAATCGTGGCGATGCGCCAGGCGGGCAGGGCGATCGCCAACCACCGCCTGATCGGCAGCACGCTGTATGTGACCCTGGAGCCGTGCGCGATGTGCGCGATGGCGATCGTGCACGCCCGCGTGGCACGGTTGGTGTACGCGGCCAGTGACCCCAAGACCGGCGCCTGCGGCAGCGTGTTCGACCTGCTCGGCGATGCCCGCCACAACCATCGTGTGGAGATCCACGGCGGGGTGCTGGCCAAGCAGGCCAGCACGCGGCTGACCAATTACTTCCGCGCCAAGCGCGGCAAGCCGCCCCTGCTGCTGGAATAGCGCAGCCTGTCGCGACGGGACGACGACGCGATGGCGGTATCATGACGCCCCTCCATCCCCGGTCGGTGCTGCGGCGCCGACCCTTGCACAAGGCGTGAACATGGCCGACAACGGCGCAGAAGGCGAGCGACTGATCTGGATCGATCTGGAAATGACCGGCCTGGATACTGACAACGATTCGATCATCGAGATCGCCACGGTGGTGACCGATGCGCAGTTGAACGTGCTGGCCGAAGGCCCCGAGTTCGCCATCCACCATCCGGTGGAGCGCCTGGAGGCGATGGACGAGTGGAACCGCACCCAGCACCGTCGCTCCGGTCTGTGGCAGCGCGTGGTCGACAGCCAGGTGAGCCTGGGCCAGGCCGAAGCGCAGACCGTGAACTTCCTGTCGCAGTGGATCAAGGCCGGTGCATCGCCGATGTGCGGCAACTCGATCTGCCAGGATCGGCGCTTCCTGCACCGTGAAATGCCCCGGCTGGAGCGATACTTCCATTACCGCAACCTGGACGTATCCACGATCAAGGAACTGGCCAAGCGCTGGGCGCCCAGTGTTGCCGCTGGCGTCGGCAAAACCGCCAGCCATACCGCGCTGAGCGATGTGCACGACTCGATCGACGAACTGCGCCACTACCGGCAGTTCATGGGCACCCTGGCAGGCCTGCCGGCCTGATCCAGCCGTGATGGCGGCGGGAGAGGGAAACGCACATTCCGTTCAACCCACCGGCGCTATGATCCGGGCCATGAACGCCATCTCCCGCAGCACGCCACCCCCGCTGGAAACGCAGATCCTGCCCACCTCGCAGGACTGGGCCGACCTGCAGCGCGCCGTCGCGCTGCTGGAATCGCCCACGCTCACCGCCAAGATGGCCAACCTGATCGGCTCGCCGCTGGAGTTTGCGGTAAAGAAGCTGCCGAACGTGGTGTCCCGGCGCATCCACGGCGCGGTTGAGGCGGCGCTGTTCAAGTCCGCCCAGGCGGCCTTGTGGAGCATGGACAATACGCCCGGCAAGACCGCCTCCACGCGCTGGCACAAGCTGGCAGCGGCCACCAGCGGCGCGGTCGGTGGTGCGTTCGGTTTCACCTCGTTGTTCATCGAGCTGCCGGTGTCGACCACGATCATGATGCGCTCGGTGGCCGACGTGGCCCGCAGCGAAGGCTTCGACCTGCGTGAGCTCAGCACCCGCCATGCCTGCCTGGAGGTGTTTGCCCTGGGCGGCAACTCGGGCAAGGACGATGCCAGTGAGACCGGCTATTACGTGACCCGCGGCTTCACCGCCGAAGTGATGCGCCACCTGTCGGCCGAGCTGGCCGGGCGCGTGGCCAGCGGCGGCGGGGTGATGATCGGGCTGACCCCGAAGGAAGCCGGCAAGTGGCTGGCCAAGATCGTGGAGAAGGTGGCCGCGCGCTTCGGCGTGGTCGTCACCGAGAAGTTCGCCGCGCAGGCGGTGCCGATCATCGGCGCGGTCACCGGCGCCACGCTCAACACCATGTTCACCGACTACTACCAGGACATGGCGCGCGGCCACTTCATCGTGCGCCGGTTGGAGCGCACCTACGGTTACGAGACGGTGCGCGCGGCGTATTCGATGCTGGCCGACCAGCGCGCCTGACGCCCGTCGCCGGCAGGCGGCCAGACAGGGGATCGTTGCGCTGGCGGCACAACTGTTTTGCCGCGCCGACGCTGTTGCGCCGCCGCGCGCGCCCCTATCCTTCGGGCAGACCTGTTCCGACGGATGTCTTCCATGTTGTTCACCCCCTACCGCATGGGCGCGCTGACGCTGCCCAACCGCATCGTGATGCCGCCGATGACCCGCTCGCGTGCGGCCGACGGCAATGTCGCCACCCCGCTGATGGCGCAGTACTACGCGCAGCGCGCCTCGGCCGGCCTGATCGTCAGCGAAGGCACACAGATCAGCCAGCAGGGCCAAGGGTATGCCTGGACCCCCGGCATCCACGACGAGGCGCAGATTGCCGGCTGGCGCGGCGTCACCGACGCGGTGCATGCCGCTGGCGGGCGTATCGTGGCCCAGCTGTGGCATGTGGGCCGTGTGTCGCACACCGCCCTGCAACCGGGCGGTGCTGCACCGGTGTCCGCGTCGGCGCTGCTGGCGCCGGGCGTGAAGGTGTTCGTCGATCCGCAGGGCAGGGGGCCGCAGGGCGGCGTCGGCGAGATGGTCCAGCATTCGATGCTGCGCGCGTTGGCCATCGAGGAAATCCCCGGCATCGTGCGCGACTATGCGCAGGCCGCCCGCAATGCGATTGCCGCGGGCTTCGACGGCATCGAGCTGCACGGCGCCAACGGCTATCTGATCAACCAGTTCATCGACTCGCAGGCCAACCAGCGCACCGATGGCTATGGCGGGTCGCTGCCGAACCGGCTGCGCTTCCTGCGCGAGGTGGTCGAAGCGGTAGCAGAGGCGATCGGTGCCGAGCGCGTGGGCGTGCGTCTGGCGCCGTTGACCACGCTGCAGGGCGCGGTCGATGACACCCCGCAGGCCACCTATCTGGCCGCCGCGCATGTGCTCGACAGCATCGGCGTCGGCTACCTGCACATCGCGGAAGCCGACTGGGAGGATGCCCCGGTGATGCCGGAGGCGTTCAAGGAGGCACTGCGCCTGCTCTATCGCGGCACGCTCATCTACGCGGGCAAGTACACGGTCGAACGTGCCGAGGAAGCCCTGACCAAGGGGTGGGCCGACCTGATCGCCTTCGGCCGCCCCTTCATCGCCAACCCGGATCTGCCGGCACGGCTGCAGCAGGGCATGGCGTTGAACCCCGCGGACAAGGCCAGGTTCTTCGGCGGCGGCGCGGAAGGATTCACCGATTACCCGGTCGCCGAGACCGCCGACGCCGCCGACGCCTGACAGTGACGCGCAAGGCCGACGATCGGGCAACGCAGCGCTCGTAGAGCTGACCGTTGGTCAGCTGCCCTCTGCTCCGACGTCGCGGTGTCGGAAGGATCCGCCGCGTTGCGTGGGGCAGCCGACCAATGAGTGGCCCCAAGGTGGAGCAGCCGACCAACGGTCGGCTCTACGGGTTCTTGACATCGGCAGCGTCCGACGTAGAGCTGACCGTTGGTCAGCTGCTCTCCGCTCCGACGTCGCGGTATCGCAAGTATCCGCCGCGTTGCGTGGGGGCAGCCGACCAATGAGCGGCCCCAAGGTGGAGCAGCCGACCAACGGTCGGCTCTACGGGTGCTTGACATCGGCAGCGTCCGACGTAGAGCTGACCGTTGGTCAGCTGCCCTTCGCCCCGGCGTCGCGATATTGGAAGGATCCGCCGCGTTGCGTGGGGCAGCCTACCAATGAGCGGCCCCAAGGTGGAGCAGCCGACCAACGGTCGGCTCTACGGGGTGCTTGACATCGGCAGCGTCCGACGTAGAGCTGACCGTTGGTCAGCTGCCCTCCGCCCCGGCGTCGCGGTATTGGAAGGATCCGCCGCGTTGCGTGCGGCGGCCGACCAACGGTCGGCCCCAAGGTGGAGCAGCCGACCAACGGTCGGCTCTACGGGTGCTTGACATCGGCAGCGTCCGACGTAGAGCTGACCGTTGGTCAGGTGCCCTCCGCCCCGACGTCGCGGTATCGGAAGGATCCGCCGCGTTGCGTGGGGTAGCCRACCAATCAGCGGCCCCAAGGTGCGTCAGCCGACCAACGGTCGGCTCTACGGGGGGCGGGGCGTTGCGGGTGGTAGGGCGTCGATGGGCCAGCGACACCACGAGAAGGGATACTGGCCGATTACATGTGCCAGGCCAGCGCGGACCGGGTTGGCGAGGATATAGGCCGCCTGATGGTGCAGGTCTTCGTCGTTTCGCAGCGCGTGGTCGAAGTAGCCCGCCTGCCAGAGAGGCCCGCTGCGGTTCAATTGGCGATTGATGAGCAGGCTGCTGCGTGACTTGAAGCGCTGCATGCAGGCGCCGAGGGACCCGTGTCGGAGCTGCATCAGCCAATGCACATGGTCCGGCATCACCACCCAGGCGAGGTTGCGGACCATCTGTTCCTGCTCCAACGCCTGCATTACCTGCGCCACGTGCTGTGCCAGACAAGGCTGGCGAAAGTGGGGGACACGGGAATGGACGACGCTCGTCAGTGCATAGATGTTGCCTACGCTGGAGTGGCGGCCGTGATGGAGGCGTGGGCTGGGCATGCCATCAGAGTGCGGCTGGCCTGGCGCGGAAAGAATCAGGCGATGTCCATTCGGGGTGTGGGGATGTGGGCTGAGGCAGCCGACCAACGGTCGGCTCTACGGGTGCCGCATTCGTTCGTAGAGCTGACCGTTGGTCGGCCGCCCTCCGGCCCGACGTCGTGGTATTGGAAGTTTTCGCCGGGTTGCGTGCGGCAGCCGACCAACGGTCGGCTCTACGGCAAAAACAAAACCCCGCTTGCGCGGGGTTTTGTTCGTCAACCTGCCAGCCGTATCAGCTGTTGGCCTTCAACTTGGCCAGACGCAGCCAGGTATCCACCACGGTGTCCGGGTTCAGCGATACCGACTCGATGCCTTCCTGCATCAGCCATTCGGCCAGGTCCGGGTGATCGGACGGGCCCTGGCCGCAGATGCCGACGTACTTGCCCTTGGCGCGGGCAGACTTGATCGCCATCGACAGCAGCTTCTTCACTGCCGGGTTCCGCTCGTCGAACAGGTGCGCCACGATCGAGGAGTCACGGTCCAGCCCCAGGGTCAGCTGGGTCAGGTCGTTGGAACCGATCGAGAAGCCGTCGAAGATTTCAAGGAACTCATCGGCGAGCAGGGCGTTGGACGGCACCTCGCACATCATGATGATCTTCAGGCCGTTTTCGCCCTGCTTGAGGCCGTTCTGTTCCAGCACCTCGACGACCTTGCGGCCTTCTTCGAGGGTGCGCACGAACGGGATCATGACCCACAGGTTGTCCAGGCCCATTTCGTTGCGCACGCGCAGCACGGCCTTGCACTCCAGTGCGAAGGCGTCCGAGAAGCTCGGGTCGACGTAACGGCTGGCGCCGCGGAAGCCGATCATCGGGTTCTCTTCGTGCGGCTCGTAGTTGCTGCCGCCGATCAGATTGGCGTACTCGTTGGACTTGAAGTCCGACAGGCGCACGATCACCGGGTTCGGGGCCACCGAGGCGGTCAGGGTGGCGATGCCTTCGGCCAGGCGGCCGACGTAGAAGCTGACCGGATCGGCGTAACCGGCGATCTTCTCGTCGATCTTCTTCTTGGTCGCCGCATCCTGGCGGTCGTATTCCAGCAGTGCGTTGGGGTGGATGCCGATGTGGCTGGCGATGATCATTTCCAGCCGGGCCAGGCCGATGCCGGCGTTCGGCAGCTGGCCGAAGTCGAAGGCACGTTCCGGGTTGGCCACGTTCATCATGATCTTCAGCGGCGCCGGCGGCATRTTGCCCAGGTCCGTGGTGGTGCGCTCGAACTCAAGGATGCCGTCGTAGATGAAGCCGGTGTCGCCCTCGGCGCAGCTGACGGTCACTTGCTGGCCGTCCTGGATCAGCTGGGTGGCGTTGCCCGAGCCGACCACGGCCGGCACGCCCAGCTCACGGGCGATGATCGCCGCGTGGCAGGTACGTCCACCGCGGTTGGTCACGATGGCCGAGGCGCGCTTCATCACCGGCTCCCAATCGGGATCGGTCATGTCGGCGATCAGCACGTCGCCGGGCTGCACGCGGGCCATATCGTCCAGGGTACGTACCACGCGGGCGGTACCGGCACCGATCTTGGCGCCGACGGCGCGGCCTTCGGCCAGCACCTTGCCGTCCTTCTGGTTCAGCGCGAACCGCTCGATCTGGGTGGCGTGGCCACGCGACTTCACCGTCTCCGGGCGCGCCTGCACGATGAACAGCTTGCCGCTGACACCGTCCTTGGCCCACTCGATATCCATCGGGCGGCCGTAGTGCTTTTCGATCACCAGCGCCTGCTTGGACAGTTCCTGCACGTCCTCGTCGCTGATGGAGAAGGTGTTGCGCAGGTCGGCCGGGGTGTCTTCGATGCGCACGCGCTCACCGGGGACATCCGAATACACCATGCGGATCGCCTTGCTGCCCAGCGAACGGCGCAGGATCGCCGGCTTGCCGGCGCTCAGGGTGGGCTTGTAGACGTAGAACTCGTCCGGGTTGACCGCACCCTGCACGACCATTTCACCCAGGCCGAAGGACGAGGTGACAAACACCACGTCACGGAAGCCGGACTCGGTGTCCAGGGTGAACAGCACGCCGGAAGAACCCACGCCCGAACGCACCATCAGCTGCACGCCGGCCGACAGGAACACGTCCTCATGCTTGAACCCGTGGTGGACGCGGTAGGCGATGGCGCGGTCGTTGTACAGCGAGGCGAACACTTCCTTGACCTTGAGCACGACATCGTCGGCACCGGTCACGTTGAGGAAGGTCTCCTGCTGGCCGGCGAAGGACGCATCGGGCAGGTCTTCGGCGGTGGCCGAGGAGCGCACCGCGACGGCGACATCACCGCCGCCGTTCTCGCTGCACAGCTTGGCGTAGGCGCTGCGGATGTCCTGGTCCAGTTCCGGATGCAGCGGGGCGTCGATCACCCAGCCGCGGATCTCCTTGCCGGCGATCGTCAGCGCGCCGACATCTTCCACGTCCAGCGTGGCCAGCTTGTCGAAGATGCGCTTGGACAGATCGTTGTGCGCGATGAAGTCCTTGAAGGCCTCAGAGGTGGTTGCGTAACCGCCGGGGACAGACACCCCCAGACCGGCGAGGTTGCCGATCATTTCGCCAAGCGACGAATTCTTGCCGCCTACGCGGGCCAGGTCGGCCAGGCGCAGTTCGTGCAACCACAGGATGTTCTCGTTCAAGCGCGATGCTCCGTTTGGCCATCGCCCGAGGCGGGCTGGATGGCCACGTCCGTAGGAAGAAGCCGATATGATGCCGGGCAGACTGCTATCGGCACAAGCTTGTATCGATAGCCTTTTTAAGCTTCGTAGGGGGTAAAAGCCGTATGTCGACGATCCGTCCGGTGTTCTATGTGTCCGATGGAACCGGTATCACCGCTGAAACCATTGGGCATAGCCTCCTGACCCAGTTCTCCGGGTTCAGCTTCATTACCGACCGGATGTCGTTCATCGATGATCCGGAAAAGGCGCGGGAAGCCTGTGAAAGGATCCGTGCAGCGGGCGAGCGCTACCAGGTGCGGCCGATCGTGGTCAGTTCCTGCGTGGACAGCGGCCTGAGTGTGATCCTGGCCGAAAGCGGCGGGCTGATGCTGGACGTGTTCGCTCCCTTCATCGAGCCGCTGGAGCGCGAACTGGCGGTCAACCGCCATTCCCGGGTGGGCCAGGCCCACGGCATGGTCGACTTCGAGACCTACCATCGGCGCATCAACGCGATGAACTTCGCGCTGACCCATGACGACGGCATCGCGATCAATTACGACGATGCCGACGTGATCCTGGTGGCAGTGTCGCGCGCCGGCAAGACCCCGACCTGCATCTACCTGGCCCTGCATTACGGGGTGCGCGCGGCCAATTACCCGCTCACCGACGAGGACCTGGAGCACGACCGCCTGCCGCCGCGGCTGCGGCCCTACCGCAAGAAGCTGTTCGGCCTGACCATCGACCCGGACCGCCTGCAGCAGATCCGCCAGGAGCGCCGGCCCAACTCGCGCTACGCCAACCTGGACACCTGCAAGCGCGAGGTGGCCGCAGCCGAGACCATGTTCCGGATGGAGCGCATCGCGACGCTGAGCACCACCCATACCTCGATCGAGGAGATCTCCAGCAAGGTGCTGACCACGTTGGGACTGCAGCGCGAGCTCTACTGAGGCCGGGCGAGGGGGCCGGCCAGCGGCCGCAAGGTCCGGATGAACCTGTTCGGGCGCGGCCCTTTGGCCGGGGCGTCGCCGCCCCCACGTTGAAGGATCAACGTGTAGGATCGACGTATGGCCCAGGCATCCCCCCGTATCGAACGCATCCCCAGGCTCAGCCGCCTGAGCTGGCTGATGGGGCTGTACGCGGAAAACTACCAGCATCTGGTGCGGCTGTTCGCGCCGGCCGAGCTGGTGCCCGGCAGCTACGTGTCCTCGGTCGGCGACGGGCTGGACGTGCGCCTGGATGTCATCGAGTGCCACCGCTACACGGTCGAACTGCGGCTGACCTATGATTTCGCCGACCCGGTGACCGGGCAGCCGGACCCGTCGGCCTACGTGCGCCTGTACCGTGACGCGCGCCAGGCCGAGACCACGCACTGCTATGTCGGCCGTCGCTGGCAGGACGTGGTGGGCATGTACCCGCCGCCGGCCGAACTGATCAGCCATCGCATGCGGATGAACACGTTTCTCGGCAAGTGGCTGGAATACCTGGCCGAGCGCGGCCACGGCGTGGCCACCCTGCACCGCGATGGGGACGCCTTGCCGGCCCCGGCCGACGCCCGCCGCACCCGCGTGACCGGCTGAGCCGACCGCCGCGCGCGGATCGCGCATAATCGGGGTTTGTGTCCGTGAGCCCCCGCATCATGCCCTATACCCCGATCGTGGCCACCCTCGGCTACGTGCTGTCGCCCGATGGCAAGCAAGCGCTGATGATCCACCGTAATGCCCGACCCGGCGACCTGCACCTGGGCAAGTACAACGGGCTGGGCGGCAAGATGGAGCGCGACGAAGACGCCGCCGCCTGCATGCGCCGCGAAATCCGCGAGGAAGCCGGCATCGAATGCGGCACCATGCGCCTGCGCGGCACCATCAGCTGGCCGGGGTTCGGCAAGAATGGCGAAGACTGGTTCGGGTTCGTGTTCGTCATCGACGATTTCACCGGCACACCGCTCACCTCCAACCCGGAGGGCACGCTGGAGTGGGTGGACCTGGACAAGCTGGAGACCCTGCCACTGTGGGAAGGCGATCGCAGCTTCCTGCCGCTGGTGTTCGACGCCGAGCCGCGCGCGTTCCACGGGGTGATGCCGTACCGCGACGGTGCCATGCAGTCCTGGAGCTACACCCGCCTGTAATGGCGGCCGCTGGCCGGCAACCCGGGAACGTTGCKGGTGGTGCGGGATTGCCGGCCCGCGGCCGGCGCTACCGACGGGCGAGCAGCAGGTGGAAGTGCTTGTCGACCACGCGCCCGTCGTTGCTGGCGCCCTGTTCGCGGTGGCTGCGCCAACCGCACACGCGCAACCCGCTGCTGCGCAGCGCACGTTCCACCTCGGCCAGGGCATGCAGGTGGAATCCGTAGGCGGTGAAGGGCAGGGTGCGCATGAAGGCCGCATCGCCGAAGGCGACGCACAGCCGGCCGCCGGGGCGCAGCACCCGCGCCAGTTCGGCCAGCGGCACGGCCGGATCCTCCCAGAAGTAGAGCGTGTTCACCGCGAGCGCGGCATCGATGCAGGCATCGTCGAGTTCCAGTGCATGCACATCGCCGAAGGCGACGCTGGCGCGCCCTTCCAGGCCCGCCGCGCCAAGCCGGTCGCGGGCCGCAATGACCATCTCCGCCGACACCTCGACGCCCAGATAGCGGCTGCCGGGCGCGCGCAGCAGTTCACCGGCGAAGGCGGCGTTGCCCGGGCCGATTTCCAGCACCTGTTCATTGGCGGCCACCGCCAGCAGGGCGATCGCCGCGTGGTTGAGGGCGCCGTTGCTGCGGTTCATCGATTCGGCCACGGGCAGGGCGTGGTCGCCATGTGGGCGGCGCAGCTGGGCCGCCAGGGATTCATCGGAAAGCACGCACAAGGCTCCTGTCGCGGTGGGCGGGCAGGACGTGGCGGCGGCGGGTCCACTGACCAGCTTAGCCGAGCGGTGGCGATCCGGGGCGGTCTTTTTCGCCACCGGACCCGCGTGGCGATGACAGCGGTGATCAAAAAATCACCACCGTCGCGTCTATTGAGATTGAGTTGTCCACAGGGGGTGTGGATGACTGGTGCGCAACTTTGTGGATAAGCCCCGGCAGCCCCCGCCGGTTCTCGCTGTCAAGATGGGTGGCCAAAAATTCACCGCCGGTCGTGGCCACGTGAAGGCCGAGGTAACGCGATCAGTCCGATCCGCACCCCGCGAACGGGGCGCCGCTCTGTCACGGTTCGGGCCGCTCGCGGTACTCTCTTGCCACTGCCGTCTACAGATCTTCCATGAAACGTCACTTCTCGATGCTGCGCGAGTTCCACCTGGCCGACTGGTTCACCCTGGCCAACGCCTTTTGCGGCACCGGCGCGGTGTTCGCCGCGATGCGCTTCCTGCAGGACGGGCAGCGTGGCTACCTGCTGTTCGGCATGGCGCTGATCCCGCTGGCCTTCATCTTCGATGCGCTGGACGGGCGCATCGCGCGCTGGCGCAAGTCCAGTTCCACCCTGGGCCGCGAGCTGGATTCGCTGTCGGACGTGATTTCCTTCGGCGTGGCCCCGGCCGCGCTGGCCTATGCCTGCGGTATGCAGGGGGGCTGGGACTGGCTGGTGCTGAGCTATTTCGTGTGCTGCGGGGTCAGCCGGCTGGCGCGTTACAACGTGACCGCCGAGGCCCTGGCCGGGGAGGGTGACAAGGTGCCGTATTTCGAGGGCACGCCGATTCCGACCAGCCTGGCGCTGGTGGTGGTGCTGGCGGTGGCCGCCAGCATGGGCGCGATCGGGCATGACCTGTGGCTGGGCCGCTGGCAGCTGGGCCCGTGGCAGCTGCACCCGATGGTGCTGTTGTTCGCACTGTCCGGGTCGCTGATGATCAGCAAGACCCTGCGCATCCCCAAGCCGTGAGCCCGAACACGCCCATGTCGTTCGATTCGATCCTGCGGGGAACCGTGTCATGAGCACCGCCGGCAGCGGCAGCAACGCGGGCGACGTCGAAGCCCTGGCGCGGCAGTACTTCAGCGCCTGGGGTGACGCTCTGCGACATGCCGCGGTGCCCCCTGGCCAAGCCGGTCCCGGCGCGTCGGGGCAGGGCAGCTGGCAGCAGGCAATCGACTGGTGGGCGCAGATGATGCCCACTGCCACCAGCAGCCCGGCCGATGCGGCGGTGCACCGCTTCCGCGAGCAGGCCGGCGGCTGGTACGGCACGATGCAGCAGGTGGCCGCGCAGTTCGCCGGCCGCGATGCCAGCAGCGCTGATGTAGCCCAGGCCTGGAAGCAGGCGGTGGAAGGCCAGGGCGACGGGCTGCTGCAGTGGATGCTGCAGGGCGCGCGCGGGCAGACGCAGGCCGGTGGCCCGGATCTGCTGAAGCTGCTGGAAGCGCTGCAGCGCGACCTGGGCCCGTGGCTGCAGAGCCCGGCATTCGGCCCCGGCCGAGAGCATCAGGCGCGCTGGCAGGCCTTGTTGCGCGCCCAGCAGGAGTACCAGGCGCACTCCAGCGACTACGTCGATCAGATCAAGCAGGCGCTCGATGAGGCGTTCAAGCTGTTCGAGCAGCGCCTGGCCGAACACGAGCAGCCGGGCAACCAGCTGACCAGCGCACGGGCAATGTTCGACCTGTGGATCGAGGCGGCTGAAGAGGCCTATGCCAAGGTCGCTTTGTCCGAACCGTTCCAGAAGGTCTACGCCTCGCTCGGCAATGCGCAGATGCGTCTGCGCGCGGCCACCCAGCAGGAGATCGAGCGGGTCTGCGAGGCGATCGGCATGCCGACCCGCACCGAGATGGACGCCGCGCATCGCCGCATCACCGAGCTGGAGCGGCTGGTCCGGCGCATGGCGGCAGGTGGTGCGCCGAAGGCGTCATCCGCGCATCGCAGCGACCCGCCAGTCCCGAAAACACCCGCGCCGACAACGCCGCCACCGGGTCGCAGGCGCGCCGCTTCCGCCGCCTCGCCGGCGGCTGCACCTGCAGCGTCGGCCAAGGCGCCGAAGGCTCCTGCGAAGAAAGCTGTCCGCAAGTCCGCGACCAAGCCCGCAGCCAAGCCCGCAGCCGCAACATCCGCGTCGTCCAGGTCGAAGAGGACGCGCGCGCCATGAAAGGGCCGCTGGGATTCAACGCCGAAGACCTGCTGCAGGAGACCCTGGCCATGCAGCGCAAGCTGCTGGACGGGCTCACCCTGCTGCCGTCGGTGGATGACGTGGACTATGGGGCCACCGCGCGCGAGGAAATCTGGCGCGACGGCAAGGTGGCGCTGTACCGCTTCGTCGGCACCGACACGCCGGTGCACGCCACCCCGTTGCTGATCGTCTACGCGCTGGTCAACCGCCCGTACATGGTTGACCTGCAGGCCGACCGCTCGCTGGTGCAGCGCCTGCTGGCGCTGGGCCACGACGTGTATGTGCTGGACTGGGGCTACCCGGACCGCTCCGAGCGCTACCAGACCCTGGAGGACTACCTGCTGCGCTTTCTCGATGGCGCGGTGGATCACCTGCAGGCGCAGTCGGGTGCGCCAATCAACATGCTCGGCATCTGCCAGGGCGGGGTATTTGCGCTGTGCTATGCCGCGCTGCGCCAGCACAAGCTGGCCAACCTGATCACCATGGTCACCCCGGTCGATTTCCAGACCCCGGACAACATGCTGTCGCACTGGGCCCGGCAGGTGGATGTGGACCTGCTGGTGGACACGCTGGGCAACATCCCGGCCGACCTGATGAACGCCAGTTACCTGATGCTCAAGCCGTTCCGGCTGAACGTGCAGAAGTACGTGGGCCTGCTCGACATCCTCGATGACAAGGCTGCGCTGGAAGATTTCCTGCGCATGGAAAAGTGGATCTTCGATTCGCCCGACCTGGCCGGGGAGACCTTCCGCGACTTCATCAAGCAGTTCTACCAAGGCAACGGGCTGATGCACGAGGGTGTGCGCATCGGCGAGGAAACCGTCCAGTTGTCCCAGGTGACCCTGCCGGTGCTGAACATCTACGCCGAACAGGACCACCTGGTGCCGCCGGATGCGTCACGTGCGATGCGCGGGCGGATCGGCAGTGCGGACTACACCGAAAGCAGTTTCCGGGGCGGCCACATCGGCATTTATGTGTCCGGGCGCGCCCAGCGCGAAGTGCCCGGTACCATCACCGATTGGTTGAAGGAACGTTCCCGATGAAGTTGACTTCCCTGCCGTGGCTGGCACTGGCGCTGCTCGCGCCGGGCATCGCCCAGGCCGCCCCCAGTGACAGCGCCCGCCGCGAGATCGCCGGGCTGATCGGCGCACTGGATGGCTCCAGTTGCCGCTTCCAGCGCAACGGCAGCTGGCACGACGCCGCCGAGGCGCGCGCGCACCTGCAGCGCAAGTACGACTACCTGTTGAAGAAGGACAAGGTGGACACCGCCGAGCAGTTCATCGAACGGGCCGCCAGCCAGAGCAGCATGAGTGGCACCCCCTACCGCATCGCCTGCCCGGGCCAGCCCGAGCAGACCGCGGCGGTGTGGTTCGGGGCAAAATTGAAGGCCCTGCGTCAACGCACCCCGTAGACATCGTCCGCGCTACAGTCCGCCATCGCCTGCCGGAGACCGCTGCCATGAATGCCACCCCACGCCCGCTGTCGCGCTCGCTCAACGACCGCATGATCGCCGGGGTGATGGGCGGCATCGCACACCGTTTCGGGTGGAGCTCCACCCTGGTGCGGGTGCTGTTCGTGCTGGTCTCGGTGCTGTCGGCGGCCTTCCCCGGCATCCTGGTCTACCTGATCCTGTGGCTGTTGATTCCCAACGAGGCCGATTGAGCCTGCCGCCAGTGGCGCTGCGCGTCCTGCAGGGGCTGGGCGCGCTGTGGACCGCGCCCAATACCCTGATCGGACTGATCGGCGGCCTGGCCGGGATGGTGGCCGGCGCGCGCCCGTCGTGGAACGGCAGGGACCTTGCCGTTGTGTTCCGTGACTGGCCGTGGGGGCCGGGCGGGGCGATCACCCTGGGCAACGTGATCCTGCACACCGGCCCGGTGCTGGACGTGCCCTGTCGCACCTACGCCCACCAGGCCGGCCACTGCAGCGAACCGGTGATCGGCCTGCACGACCATGAGCGTGCCCACGTTTACCAATACCTGGTGCTGGGCCCGTTGTATCTGCCGGTGTACCTGCTCTGCGGCGGGGTGAGCGCGCGCAATCCGTTCGAACGCGCGGCCGATGTATATGCGCTCACTGGACGCGGCTGGTGGCCGTTATCCACGCGTTAAATCGGCGTAAATAAAACGTCGTGCAATGCGACGTCATCTGCATGCAAACAATGGTTATTAGGCTAAATGACGAATCAGTCAGGTTCGGCGCGGTAAGCTGATGGTTGTTGTATCTGCACGATGCTCTATTGGAGGAACACATCACATGGCAATCGTTCTTTATGTCGGTGGTAGCAAGGATGGCGACAAAGGTTTGGTACCGCACGGTTTCAGCAAGTCGCGGGCCGAGACCGACCAGGGCCCGGAGATCTATACCGAACGGTTCATGGAACTGCAGGGGATCGGCCGGATCCGGGTGATGGCGCTGGAGTCGATGCGCGACGACATCGTCCATCAACGTACGTCGCAGCTGTATCGCTGAACCTGATATCGGTGATGCCGGCCGCTGGCCGGCTCCAGGCGATACGCGACCATACGTAGTGCCGGCCGCTGGCCGGCTCCAGGCAATACCCGACCATACGTAATGCCGGCCGCTGGCCGGCTCCAGGCAATACCCGACCATACGTAATGCCGGCCGCTGGCCGGCTCCAGGCAATACCCGACCACGCGT
>NZ_JBFULC010000021.1:0-60460 GCF_056400525.1 Stenotrophomonas sp. P5_A9 | reverse complement strand
ACGGTCGGCTCTACGTGWCAGGGAYCACRTCGCCCCGKCGGTCGGCCCGTACGAACGCTCCGGTAGAGCCGACCGTYGGTCGGCTGCACCGCGCAGGGCGCGGTGCATGTATCGGTGATCGTGGTGCGGRSRSGAAGAGCAGCCGACCAACGGTCGGCTCTACGTGACAGGGACCACRTYGCCCCGGCGGTCGGCCCGTACGAACGCTCCGGTAGAGCCGACCGTTGGTCGGCTGCACCGCGCGGAGCGTGGTGCATCCATCAGGCATCGCGGCGCCGGGAGGAAGGGCAGCCGACCGTCGGCCGGCACGTCCTACGTCAATGCGAGCGCTGTACCGCATAACGGGCCAGGCCGCGCAGGGCGGCGACGGCATCGTTGTCGGCCAGGCCGCCGAGCGCACGCTCGGCGGCATCGGCGTATTCGACCGCGCGGGCGCGGCTGTATTCCAGGCCGCCGGTGGCGTGGATGGCCGCCAGCACTTCCGGCATCGCCTCGGCGTCGCCGTTCTGCACGATCTCGCGCAGGCGCTCCCGGGTGGTGGCATCGGTATGCGCCATCGCGTGGATCAGCGGCAGGGTGGCCTTGCCTTCGGCCAGGTCGTCGCCCAGGTTCTTGCCCAGTTCCTCGGCGTTGGCCGAGTAATCCAGCACGTCGTCGGCGATCTGGAAGGCATAGCCCAGCGCCATGCCGTAGTCGTACAGCGCCTGCTGGGTGGCCTCGTCCACGCCACTGGCCAGCGCGCCCAGGCGGGTGCCGGCGGCGAACAGCACGGCGGTCTTGCGCTCGATCACGCGCAGGTAGGCGGCCTCGTCGGTGTCCGGGTTATGGACGTGCAGCAGCTGCAGCACTTCGCCTTCGGCGATGCGGTTGGTGGTGTCGGCCAAGATGCGCATGACCGGCATGCGGTCCAGCTCGACCATCAGCTGGAAGCTGCGCGAGTACAGGAAGTCACCGACCAGCACGCTGGGGGCGTTGCCCCACAATGCATTGGCGGTGCTGCGGCCGCGTCGCAGGCTGGATTCGTCCACCACGTCGTCATGCAGCAGGGTCGAGGTGTGGATGAACTCGATGATCGCCGCCAGCTGGTGGTGCTCGGGGCCGGCCTGGCCGACCGCATGGCCGGCCAGCATGACCAGCATCGGCCGCAGGCGCTTGCCGCCGGCGGAAATGATGTGGTCGGCGATCTGGTTGATCAGCACGACATCCGAGGACAGTCGGTGGCGAATCAGCGCATCGACGGCGGCCATGTCGGGCGCGGCGAGCGTCTGGATCTGGGGCAGGCCCAGCGCGGAGCGGGTGTCTTCGGTGATGGTCATGCGGTCTGACTTTCAGGCTTGACCTGAATTATAGGCGGTGCGGTCGTTTTCCGCCCGCGAAGGCCATCCGGGGCGGTCCGGGCCGGCCGGGGGGCGTGAATACGTATGCAGGTGGCGCCATCGCCGGAGACGCACGGATAAGCTTGTCGCTACGTTATGGCACCCCGATGCGGGTGCCGTGGAAGCCCGGAGGGGGGCCCTCAATGTCGCAGACTCCATGGTGGCGTGGCGCCGTCATCTACCAGATCTACCCGCGCAGTTTCCTCGACGCCAACGGCGACGGGGTAGGCGACCTGCCGGGCATCATCGAACGCCTGGACTACGTGGCGGCGCTGGGCGTGGACGCGATCTGGATTTCGCCCTTCTTCAAATCGCCCATGGCCGATTTCGGCTATGACATCGCCGACCACCGCGATGTGGATCCGCTGTTCGGCACGCTGGCCGATTTCGACCGGTTGCTGGCCAAGGCGCATGCGCTGGGCCTGAAGTTGATGATCGACCAGGTCTTCAGCCACACCTCGATCGACCACGACTGGTTCCGCGAGAGCCGCCAGGACCGCACCAACCCCAAGGCAGACTGGTACGTGTGGGCCGACCCGCGCGAGGACGGCACGCCGCCCAACAACTGGATGTCGATCTTCGGCGGCGTGGCGTGGCAGTGGGAGCCGCGGCGCGAGCAGTACTTCCTGCACAATTTCCTCGCGGACCAGCCGGACCTGGATTTCCATAATCCGGCGGTGCAGCAGGCGACGCTGGATTACGTGCGCTTCTGGTTGGACAGGGGCGTGGACGGGTTCCGCCTGGATTCGATCAACTTCTGCTTCCACGACGCGCAACTGCGCGACAACCCGGCCAAACCGGCGGACAAGCGCGTGGGCCGAGGGTTCAGCGCGGACAATCCGTACGCCTACCAGTACCACTACTACAACAACACCCAGCCGGAGAACATCGGCTTCATCGAGCGCCTGCGTGGGCTGCTGGACGAGTACCCGGGGACGGTGAGCCTGGGCGAGATTTCGGCCGAGGATTCGCTGGCCACTACCGCCGAGTACACCGCGCCGGGCCGACTGCACATGGGCTACAGCTTCGAGCTGCTGGTGAAGGATTTCAGCGCCGGCTACATCCGTGACACGGTGTCGCGGCTGGAAGCGACGATGACCGAAGGTTGGCCGTGCTGGGCGATCTCCAACCATGATGTGGAGCGCGCGGTAACCCGCTGGGGCGGGCACCCGGCGCAGCCGCGGCTGGCACGCCTGTTGGTGGCGCTGCTGTGTTCGCTGCGTGGGTCGATCTGTCTGTACCAGGGCGAAGAACTGGGCCTGGGCGAAGCCGACGTGCCGTTCGAAGCACTGCAGGACCCCTACGGCATTACCTTCTGGCCGAACTTCAAGGGCCGCGACGGCTGCCGCACGCCGATGCCGTGGACCGATGCGGCGCTGGCCGGGTTCACCAGTGGCGAGCCGTGGCTGCCGATTCCGGCCGAACACCGTGCCGCGTCGGTGGCGGTACAGGAACAGGACCCGCATTCGGTGCTCAACGCCTTCCGCCAGTTCCTGGCCTGGCGCCACACCATGCCGGCGCTGCTGGTGGGCGACATCGTGTTCCTGGAGACGGCCGAGCCGGTGCTGATGTTCGAGCGACGCCATGCGGGCGACACCGTGCTGCTGGCCTTCAACCTGTCTGCCGAGCCGGTGCGCGTGGCGTTGCCGGTGGGGCCGTGGCAGACGCTGTCGGTGCCGGGGCCCGATGCCGGCCATGTGGAAGGCAACGAAGTGGTGCTGCCGCCGCAGGCGATGTACTGCGCGCGCCAGGGCTGAGCTTTTCCGGTAGTGGTGGTACGTTCGGGACGGAACCTTCGGGGTTCCGTCCTTTTTTTATGGGGCAGCGGGAAGGTGCAGAGCATTGCCAGGCGCCGCCTTGGGTAGGTACTGACCGTTGGTCGGTACGCTTCTGCGGCGTCAAGAGCAGCCGGGTAGACCCCGGCTCCACAATGGCCACGGTTTGGTGTTGCATCGCGAAGACTGTGATGGGTGAATCAGTTACTGATATCGCCGGATAGATATACAAGTTCTCGCATGGTTTGGCGGATAGGCAGGCGGAAGACTGGAGCCTCGCTCGCGTAATGGGGATTCAGCATGTATTCGACCACCTGCAAAAAACCGGCTCAGCGCCGTTGCCGTTACATCGTCGCTGCCGGCCTGTTGATGCTCGCGTTCAACGGAATCGCCGCGTCGCATGAAGCGGGTGCTGCGCACGTGGTGACCAACCCCACGCTCGACGAAGCCATGCAGGACACCACGGTAATTACCTCGCTGAAGACGCTGCTGGGTAACCATTACGCCGCGTTCCGAAGCCGCTTCGACCAAGTCGCACAACCGGTGCCGCTCAAGGACGGTGGGCTGCTGCTGGATGGGTGGCAGGCCGATGCCTACGACACGCATGCCGCGGTGATTGTGGTTCTGCCTGACGGCGGCCTTCATGCTGCGTACTTCGACAGCGGCACATCGGAGGTCGTTTGCTTTTCTACGCCAGGCGCGCCCTGCCACTATGCCATTGCCATGTGGGCAAAGCGGTTTGACGTTTCGGCATGGAGAAGTGCTGCTCCGTCCTCGCCCGAAGCCTTCTGGGCACCGTTTCATCAATCCGGGCCGAACGCTGAAGAGCAGGTCGCCATGCGGAGCGTAGCAGCGTCAATATGGTCCCGGGAGATGGCGGACAACTGGAACATGAATGCTGGCGTAGGCGATGTGCTGGGTGGCGCCACCAAGCACATCATGGACTGCTCGGCCGCCTTCAGTCTGGTGCCCAAACCTGTGGGGTGGGTTCCCGGTTGGAGCTACGTAGCCAAATCAGCAGGGCAGATTGTGACTTACATCATCGGGGTTTCAGGCAACCGGGCGTATCGAACGTGTGTCGTTTCGGCATCACGCGACTGGCGCAGCTTCATCGAGTGGGCCTCGATTGACCTTTGATTCTTTGAGGCGGCATGCATGTGGGAGTTGATGGGTCAGTTTGCCAGCCTGCTTGCCGATCAGATCGGGCATCTTTTCGCCCGGCGCAGTGTGCGTGTGCTGCTGGTGGTGATCGTAGTGGTGGGTATTGGCAGCACGCTGCTGGTTCACTCTTGACCGCGCACCGCACACATAAAAGAACCCGCCGTGGGAGCGGCGGGTTTTCGGTGCTGCAACAGCGGTCGATCAGAACGTGTAGTTCACGCCCAGCATGTAGGTGCGGCCCCACTCCACGTATTCCAGCGGACGGTCCTTGGTGCCGGCGTAGGTGCGGTACGGCTCGTTGGTCAGGTTGCTTCCCTGCAGCAGCAGCGTCAACCCGTGCAGGCTGCTGCTCTCGGCGAAGGTGTAGCTCACCTGCGCATCGGTCACGTTCTCGCCGACCACGTAACGCAGCGTGCGGTTGCCGTTGAAGTTGCCGATCTCACCGATGAAGTCCGAACGCCGACGCTGGCTGATGCGCGCCTCGAAACCGCTGCGCTCGTAGTAGGCAGTCAGGTTGTACACGCGCTTGGACAGACCGGGCAGGCTGATCGGACCATCACCCACCGATGAGGCGCTTTCCGGATCACGGATGCTGACATCACTGTCGTTGAAGGTGGCACTGGCTTGCACGCCGAAGCCGCGCAGCGACGGCGAGAACATGTCCAATGGGAACGACGCGGTCAGTTCCAGTCCACGCAGCATTCCACCCTTGCCATTCTCCGGTGCGGTGAATGTACCGGTGGTCTGCGCCGGCGGCGAACCCACCGGCGGCGCGTAGTCGGCGACGAACTGCGAGAAGTCGTAGTTGTCCTGGGACTGCGTGTAGATGTAGGTCTTCAGCTGCTTGTAAAACACCGCTGCAGCCACGTACGCCTTCTCGCCGAAGTACTTCTCATAGGACAGATCCAGCGCATTGGCCCGCCATGGATCCAGCAGCGGGTTACCGCCACTGGCGCCGGGCTTGCCGGTAGCCACATCCACGCCGAACTCGAGCGACGAACGCATCTGGTCCACACGCGGGCGTGCCACCTGCTTGGCTGCGGCAAAGCGCAGCGTCTGCTGGTGCGGGAACATGAAAACCAGGTTCATGCTGGGCAGCCAGTCGTTGTACGCCTTGCCGTCGCTGAACGGACGCACGTTGCTGCCGGCCGGCTGCGAGGAGTCCCAGTAATTGGACTGCGAACTCTGGTCGGTGTGCTGCATCTGCACGCCGATATTGCCGCGTACGCCAACGTCGCCGATGTCGGTGTTGATGTTTGCGCGCAACCACGCGGTGGTGATCTTCTCCTGCACCGTCCATGCCTTGGGGACCAGGTAGGACAGGTCGTCGGTCGGCTCGAACACCATGTAACGATCGACCGCCGCCGGCACGTTCCACGACGGGATGTAGCCCATGCCGGCAAAGCCCAGGTTGACCGGCGCGTACTGCAGGTCGCCGGCGATGTTGGCATCGCCCTGGTCGCCGAGCAGGATGTTGCCTTCGGCCTGGGTCTTGTCCTTGCGGCGGTCGGCGTAGTTGACGCCCACGTCCACGTCGGCGAACCACGGCAGCGAATCGGGCAGGGCGAAGGTGGCCTGCAGGCGAGCGCCCTTCAGGCGGTCTTCGACCATCGGCACCTTGCCGTAGCCGGAGCCGTAGATGGT
Source organism: Stenotrophomonas sp. P5_A9 (assembly GCF_056400525.1). NCBI lineage: Bacteria > Pseudomonadati > Pseudomonadota > Gammaproteobacteria > Lysobacterales > Lysobacteraceae > Stenotrophomonas > Stenotrophomonas sp. P5_A9. The sequence continues at coordinate 54,504 of NZ_JBFULC010000021.1, read as the reverse complement.
GTTGGTCAGGAACAGCGCATCGGGATTGGCGTAGTTCAGTCCCGGGCTGATCTGCGAGAACCCGTCCGGCTTGACCGCCACGCCGACCGAGTCCAGCTGCGGCATCGGGGTGAGCTGCAGGTTGTTTTCCAGATTCAGTTCGTTGCGCGTGGCCTTGGAGTAGTTCACGTCGGCGACCACCTTGACCCGCTCGAAGTTGAACTCGTTGTTCCAGCCGAACGCGTCGATCTTGTCCTTGCGCTTGTTGTACATGCCGCGCACCAGCGGGTACACGCCGGTGGCCACGCCGCCGGCGAAGGTGCCATCGGCATTGACCTGCGGGTTGGTGATCAGCAGGCCGGGGCTGTAACCGCCGTTGTAGTTGCTGAGGTTGACCTCGAACTGGTTGGCGGTGTCGATCTGCTCGGCTTCGGTGTGGAAGGCATCCAGGGTGCTGGTCCACACGTTGGACGGGCGGAACTGCACGGTGGCCATGACGCCGTCGCGTGTGTTGTTGCCCGTGCGACGCAGCGCCTTGATGCCGTCGGAGAACACCGTGCCCGGGGCCAGGCCGGGGCGGTTGCCCTGGTCGGTCTGCTCGGTGGTCCACGGCTCGTACAGGCCCACCTGGTTTTCCTGGATCGGCATGTCGCTGTGCGCGTAGCCGATCGACACGCCCCAGGTGTTGTCCAGGAACTGGTCGATGTAGCTGGCGCTGAAACGGTTGCCGTACGGGTCGACGTTGGCGGCCTTGCCCAGCGAGCTCTTCTGGTAGCGGCCGCTGATGGCGATCACGCGCTCAGCGAAGCTGAGCGGGCGCACGGTCTGCATGTCGATGGTGCCCGACAGACCCTGGCCGACCAGTGCCGCATCGGGGGTCTTGTACACGGTCACGCCATTGACCAGTTCCGAGGGGTACTGGTCGAATTCGACACTGCGGTTGTCGCCGGTGCTGACCACTTCACGCCCGTTGAGCAGGGTGGTGGCGAAGTCCGGCGACAGGCCGCGCACGCTGATGACCTGTGCACGGCCGGCCACGCGCTGGGCGGCCAGGCCGGGCAGGCGGCCCAGCGATTCGGCGATGCTCACATCGGGCAGTTTGCCGATGTCCTCGGCCGAGATCGCCTCGACCACCGAGGTGGCGTCCTGCTTGATCGCGATCGCGTTCTCGATGCCACGACGGATGCCGGTGACCTGCACCGTGTCCAGATTGGTGGCCGCCGTCCCTGTCGGCGTAGTGGGTTCGGCGGTCTGCGCCGACGCCATCAACGGCGTCAGGGCGACGGCCAGCGCGATACTCAGCGCGCTGCGCTTGCAGTTCAACATTTTCCCCTCCCAGGCAATGTTGCCAATCGATTTTGTAGTTGCCCGGAAGACCCGGGAGCGTCATGGCGCGGTGGCCGTTGACTGCGTGGCTATGGTAGGCAGCGCGCCATCGGCGTGAATCACCCTGCATACGTATTCAATGGCGTTTACAGCGTTGGAATCGGTTACAGGCGCGTTATCGCATTCGTGCTACCGCGTGTGGACCGGTCGTGCTGGTCGTTGGCCGTGTGTGCTTTCTGTCTGGTGTCCTGGGAGCCGGCCAGCGGCCGGCACTACCGGTGATGCGGGCGTTATCGGGTTACAACGGGGTAAAGCGGATCGCCTGGCCGCCGCCGGGCGCCAGCACCAGCGTCAGCGCATCGGCACTGGTCACCTCGCGGGTGTCGCGCACGAAGGCGCACGGGTTGCTGCGGAAATCGGCACCGTCGCCATCGCGGTAGATCTCGGCGCGATAGCGCACGCTCGGCATTTCCCCTCCCAAGGCAGCCGGAACATGGCTCGGACTATAGCCACGCAGATCCTGCCCTTACGCCGCATCGCCATGAATACGTATGCAAAGGGGCGCGCATCCGGGCGCGCCGTCTACCATGGGGCCAGGCACCCTGGGAGGGGGCCGCGAGCGCAACCGTCGGTCAGTGCCATGGCGGTCTGCGTAACTACAACGCGTGCAAAGAGGGAGGGAGGCCGACGGGTGCAAGCCGGTCCGCCGCTTCGATGCTGAAGATGATCTGCCTGACCGCTGCCCTTGGGCTGGCGCTGGGTTCGACCGCAACCGCGGCGGACCTTACCTTTGATGGCCGCACCGTGCGTGCCAGCTCCGCCGCCGGGGGTGGCTTCCAGCTGCATGCGCCGCAGGGCGATGTCGCGATCGCTGCGCAGCCGATGCGCAGCCGCACCGACAGCGTGCTGTTCGATGCGCTGTTCGCGCTGGCCCAGCAGGAAATGGATGCCGACCGCGTCGATGCGATCCGCGACCCGGCCTTCAACCAGGGCAATCAGGTCCCGTGCGACTGCTTCCAGACCGGCGAACGCTGGCCGTACGTGTGGACGCGGGATGTGAGTTTTGCCGCCGACCTGGCACTGTCGCGGCTGGATCCGGTACGGACCCGGCAGTCGCTGCAGTTCAAGCTCTCGGCCGCGCGCGATGGGCATACGCCGGGGCTGTTCGTGGCCCAGGACACCGGCTCGGGCGGCAGTTGGCCGATCAGCAGCGACCGCGTGGTGTGGTTCCTGGCCGCACGCGGGCTGCTCGCTGACCGACCCTTCGCCGACCAGGTCTGGCAGGCGCTGCAGGCCACCCTGGCGCAGGATCGCGCGGCGGTGTTCGACGCACGCATCGGCTTGTATCGCGGCRAGACTTCGTTCCTGGACTGGCGCGAACAGACCTACCCGGACTGGACCCGCCAGGACGTGCGCTTCATCGGCGAGTCGTTCGCGTTGTCCAYCAACGTGCTGCATTACCAGGCCCTGCGCCTGGCCGAGCGGCTGGCGCGCGAGCGCGGCGATGCCCGTGCCAGCGACTACGCCGGTTGGGCCGACGCACTGGCCACGCAGATCAACGCGCGCTTCTGGCGCGAGGACGCCGGCCAGTACATGAGCTACATCGGCGACGCCGCGCACCCGGTGCCCTACGCCAAGTACGACCTGCTGGCGATTTCGCTGGGCGTGCTGGCCGATGTGTTCCCCGCCGACCGCGCCCGCCGCGCGCTGGCCAGTTACCCGGCGGTGGAAGGCGGCAGCCCGGTGGTGTGGCCGCAGGAAGCGCAGCAGCCGATCTACCACAACCGCGCGGTGTGGCCGTTCGTCAGTGCGTACGCGCTGCGCGCCGCACGCCGTCTGGATGACGCCGCCCGCATCCAGCTGGAGATCGAATCACTGATGCGGGGCACCGCTTTGGCCGGCTCCAACATGGAAAACTACGAGATGCGCCGCCTGGCCGTGCATGTCGACGAAGGCGCGTTGAGCGGCCCGGTGGTCAACTCGCCGCGCCAGCTGTGGTCGGTGGCCGGCTATCTGTCGATGGTGCTGGAAGGCGTGTTCGGCGTGGAGGCCGATGGCAGCGTCGCCCCGAAACTACCGACCGCGCTGGTACCGCAGCTGTTCGGCAAGCGCGGCAGCATCGTGCTGGACGACGGCACGACCCGCTACGTGCTCAAGCGCCCGCGCAAGCTGGATGGCGCGTTGCTGGTGGCAAAAAACATCGTACGCAAGAACAACACCGTCACCGTGCAACTAATGGCCGTCCCCGGTAGAGCCGAGCCACGCTCGGCTGCTCCTGCTCCTGCTCCTGCTCCCGCTCCTGTTTCCGCAGCCGCCTACGCCCCCACCACACCCACCGCGCCCAAACCGGTCAAACGCGGCAAGACCTGGTCGATTCCAGTTCCCGCCAGCCACGTGTTGTGGCTGGATGGCCGCGAGGTCACCACCGCCCCGCCGCTCTCCCTCCGCGACGACGGCCACCAGCACTGCCTCAGCCTCACCCGTCGCGAAGGCACGCTGGAATCCCTGCACAGCCCGATGACCTGCGTCGGCCCGCAGCAGCGCCTCACCGGCACGGCCACGTGGCGCTGGTCCGCCACCCAGCCCACCCGCGTGCGCATCCGCCTGCGCTATGACAATCCCAATGGCCCGATCAACACCGGCGTCACCGCGGCGGTGAAGCAGCTGGTCGCCCAGTGCCCGGGCCAGCCGGCGCAGCGTGCCACCGTGGTGATGCCGCACAGCGTGGGGCCGCAGGAGTCCACGGCGGCGGAATTCGACCTGCCCAAGGGCAGCTGCCGCTTCACGCTGGAGGAGGGCTTCAACATGAGCGCGCTGGCGCACTTTGCCACCTACAACGGCGGCAAGGGCGGCCGCGATGGCGTGCTCAACCAGGCCAAGGTCAGCGCGCTGCTGATCGCCCCGATCGCCCCTGCCGCAGAGCCTGCCCGATGAGCCGCCCCGCCAAGCCAACGCTGTCGTTCTGGCAGATCTGGAACATGTGCTTCGGCTTCCTCGGCATCCAGTTCGGGTTCGCGTTGCAGAACGCCAACGCCAGCCGCATCTTCGAGACCCTCGGCGCACCGATGGATGCGGTGCCCGGGCTGTGGATTGCCGCACCGCTGACCGGGCTGCTGGTGCAGCCGGTGATCGGCTACTGGTCCGACCGCACCTGGACGCGCTGGGGGCGACGTCGCCCGTACTTCATGGTCGGCGCGTTGCTCACCACGCTGGCCCTGCTGGTGATGCCCAACTCGCCCACGCTGTGGATTGCCGCCGGCACGCTGTGGGTGCTGGATGCCTCGATCAATGTGTCGATGGAGCCGTTTCGCGCGTTTGTCGGCGACCAGCTTGCCCCGCGCCAGCGGCCCACCGGCTACGCGATGCAGAGTTTCTTCATCGGCATCGGTGCGATCGTGGCCAGCTTCCTGCCCTTCCTCCTGGCCCACTTCGGCGTGGCCAATACCGCCGGGGCAGGGCAGGTGCCGGACACGGTGCGCTATGCGTTCTACGTCGGTGCGGGTGTGCTGCTGGCTGCGATCTGCTGGACGGTGTTCCGCACCCGCGAATACACGCCGACCGAGCTGGCCGGCTTCGCCGATGCCGAACCGCCGGCCGCGCAGCAGTCGTCGCGCAGGGCCGGTCCGCCGCCGTGGGCGCAGAGCGCGCTGTGGCTGCTGACCGGCGTGCTGATGGCTGCGACCATCGCCTGGCAGCGGGGCGACAAGATGCTGTACGTGCTGGCCGGCCTGTGCGCGGCCTACGGCCTGCTGCTGGGCGCCTCGCGCCTGCTGCCGGGCACGCACATGCTGGCGCAGATCGTCGATGACCTGCGCGCGATGCCGCAGACCATGCGGCGGCTGGCGTGGGTGCAGTTCTACTCATGGTTCGCGCTGTTCGCGATGTGGATCTACACCACCGCCGCGGTAGCGGGCACCCACTTCGGCTCCACAGATCCGGCATCGGCGGCGTACAACGAAGGCGCCAACTGGGTGGGCGTACTGTTCGGTGCCTACAATGGTTTCGCCGCGCTGGCTGCGCTGCTCATCCCGCCGATGGTGCGCCTGCTCGGGTTGCGCTGGAGCCACCTGGTCAATCTGTGGCTGGGCGGGCTGGGGCTGATCTCGTTGGCGGTGATCGATGATCCCAAATGGCTGCTGCTGTCGATGGTCGGCGTCGGTTTCGCCTGGGCCTCGATCCTGTCGCTGCCGTATGCGCTGCTGTCCGACAGCGTGCCGGCGGCCAAGATGGGCATTTACATGGGCCTGTTCAATTTCTTCATCGTCATCCCGCAGTTGATCGCCGCCAGCGCGCTGGGCTTCATGCTGCGCACCTGGCTGGGCGGTGATCCGATGCACGTGCTTGCCCTGGGCGGCGCCAGCCTGCTGGTGGCCGGCGTGTGCGTGCTGCGCGTGCCTTCCACACAGGAGCTTGCCTGATGCATGGTTTTTCCCGGGTGTCGCTGGGCCTGTCCGTTGCGCTGTTGTCGGTCCAGGCCATCGCCGCGCCGCGCCCCGAGTACGTGGGCACCACCGAACCGTTCGCCAGCGATGCGGTGTACTTCGTGGTCACCGACCGCTTCGTCAACGGCGACCCGTCCAATGACCACCGCGACCAGGGCGGCACGCACCGCACCTTCGACATCCCGGTGCCATGCCCGGACAAGGTCGACGGCAACATCGGCTACCTCGGCGGTGACTTCAAGGGCGTGCTCGACAACGCCGACTACATCCGCGACCTGGGCTTCGGCGCGGTCTGGATCACCCCGATCGTGGACAACCCCGATGAGGCCTTCACCGGCAGCAAGCCGATCAGCTGCAGCAGCACCCTGACCGATCGCGGCAAGACCGGCTACCACGGCTACTGGGGCATCAACTTCTACAAACTCGATGAGCACCTGCCCAGCGCCAACCTCGATTTTGCCGGGCTTACCCGTGGCCTGCATGCGGCCAGGCTGAAAGTGGTGCTGGACATCGTCGGCAATCACGGCTCGCCGGCCTGGACCATGCCCACGCGCCAGCCGCAGTTCGGGCAGATCTTCGACAAGGACGGCACGCTCATCGCCGACCACCAGAACCTGCCGCCGCAACAGCTGGACCCGGCACACAACCCGCTGCACGCGTTCTACAACAACATCGGCCCGGTCGATAGCAAGAACGGCTCGATCTTCAGCGGCAACCTGGCCGAGCTGTCGGATTTCAACGAGCACAATCCGGCGGTGATGGACTACCTGGTTGGCGCGTACCTGCAGTGGACCGCGCAGGGCKTGGACGCGCTGCGCATCGATACCATCGGCTGGTTGCCGCACCCGTGGTGGCATGCGTTCGTCAGCCGCATCCGCGCGGCGCATCCGGGCATGTTCATGTTCGGCGAGGCTTTCGACTACGACGCCAATACGATTGCCGAGCATACCTGGCCGGCCAACGCCAACGTCAGCGTGCTGGATTTCCCGCTGCGCGGTGCGTTGTCCTCGGTGTTCGGCAAGGAACAGAAGGGCTTTGAAGCCCTGGCCGAGCCGCTGCACCTGGTCGGTGGGCCGTATGCCAATCCGTACGAGCTGATGAGCTTCTACGACAACCACGACATGGCCCGCCTGGACGCCACCGACAACGGCTTCATCGACGCGCACAACTGGCTGTTCACCGCGCGCGGCATCCCGGTGCTCTATTACGGGTCGGAAGTGGGGTTCATGCGCAGCCGCGCCGAACACGCCGGCAACCGCGCCTACTTCGGCCAGCAGCGCATCGCCGCCGCCCCGCAGAGCCCGATCTTCGGTCCGCTGCAGCGCATCGCGCAGCTGCGCCAAGCCACACCGGCGCTGCAGCGTGGCCTCCAGGTCAACGAGCGCCTGCAGGGCGATGAAGCGGTGTTCTTCCGCGTGCTGCAGCAGGGCCACACCCACCAGACGGCGCTGGTGCTGCTCAACAAGGGGGATGCCGCGCGCAGCATCGAGGTGAGCCGCTACCTGCAGGCTGGCCAGTGGCGCGATGCCCTGGGCGGGCAGCGCCAGACGGTCAAGCGGACGCTGACGACCGAGGTGCCTGCGCACGGCGTGCGCGTGTTCGTGCTGGATGCGCCGGTGGAGCAGCCTGCGCTGCAGGCCCAGTTGAAGGCAGCGGTGGACGATCAGCAGGCGCGGACCCGGCGCCTGGCGAAATAGCCTGTCACCCGTCCGGTCCGCCGCGTTGCGGTGGGCCGGGCACTACACTCGGCACCGCGACCGCATGCTGCGGTCCTCGCCGAGCACTGTCTACATGTCCCAATTTTCCCTGCGCCCCGCAACGCCGGACGATGCCGAGCGTCTGTTCCACCTGATGCAGTTCTACTACTTTGAAGCGTCTGCCTGGAGTGGCGAGGACGTACGCGCAGACGGCCTGTTTGACTGCGACCTCAACGACGTCCGGGCGTCGGTCCGCGCTGATCCGGCCTGGGCCCGGCTGTTGTTCGTCGACGATGCGCTTGCCGGGTTCGTACTGGTGGACCAGGTGGAGCAGGACGGGCGCCGATGCCCTGAACTGGCCGACCTCTTCGTGCTGCCCAGGCACCGTCGCCAGGGGCTGGCCGCGCATGTCGTCACCGCCCTGGTGCGCCCCGATGGGGGCCAATGGCTGCTCGCGGTGTTCCGTGGCGACGGCGCCGCGTACGCCTACTGGACGCGCGCGCTGCCTCGCATGGGCATGCGTGCCATCGAACTGGCCAGTGATGACCCGACCTTCCATCGGTTCCTGATCGGGGACCCGGGCTGAGGGCTACCGCGCAGGCCCCCTGGCGGCCGGCCGCCCACCGCCGCAACGGTACAATGCGTCACCCCCTGCTGCCCGTCCGCCATGACCGAACTCCCCCCGCAGACCCCGATCGAAGCCCTGCTGCAGACCGCGATGGACGGCCAACTGCCGATCGGGCCGTTCATGAAGGCGTTCGTCGCCTCCGAGGTGGTGCTGCTTACCGGCAGCCTGGTCACCCCCGACGGCAGCGGCTTCGACCCGCTCCTGTTCGACAAGCAGGGCGTGCTGCACGTGGCCGTATTCACCCACATGTCGCGCGTCGGCTTCCATGCCCAGCAGGCCCCGCACACGATCCGCATGCAGATGCTCGAGGTGCTCAAGCGGGTGCCCGGTGGCTACGGGGTGGTGGTCAATCCCGGCACGCGCCTGGGGTTGGAGCTTTCGGCCGCCGGCATCGGCGAGATCCTCAAGGATTTTGCGTAGGCCGCCGCGCGTTTTTACATCGCCCACACCTTGCTTAATGCGATTTCAGTTAGCGAAGCTGATCACACAATTTCTACACAGAAGCGGTTGCTAGACTCGCCCCGTCGAAACTGGCGAACCTATGCAGACACAATCCGCACGCATCACCACCGGCATCCAGGGCCTGGATCAGATCCTCCGTGGCGGCTTCCCGCAGGGGCGGCTGTACCTGCTGGAGGGACCGCCCGGTTCGGGCAAGACCACGCTGTCGCTGCAGTTCCTGCTCGAAGGGCTGCAGCGCGGTGAGCGCTGCCTGTATATCACCCTGTCCGAGACGGCCGAGGAACTGCGCGAGGTTGCCACCGCGCATGGCTGGTCGCTGGAGGGCCTGCACCTGTTCGAACTCGGCTCGGCCGAGGACGCGCTGGGCAACGGACGCCTGCAGTCGGTCCTGCATTCGTGGGAAGTGGAGCTGGATGAAACCGTCAACCTGATCCTGGGCGAAGTGGACCGCATCCGGCCCAATCGCGTGGTGTTCGATTCGCTGTCCGAGTTGCGGCTGCTGGCCCAGGATTCGCTGCGTTACCGCCGCCAGATCCTGGCGTTGAAGCAGTTCTTCGCGCCCAAGAGCGCCACCGTGTTCCTGGTCGATGACCTCACCTCCACCGGTGAGGACCGCGACGGCCAGTTGCACAGCCTGTGCCATGGCGTGATCTCGCTGGAGCGGCTGACCCTGGACTTCGGTCCGGCGCGTCGCCGCCTGCAGGTACAGAAGCTGCGCGGTGTGGACTTCGTCGCCGGCTACCACGACATGGTCATCCGCGAGGGCGGGCTGGAGGTGTTCCCGCGCCTGATCGCCAACCAGCATCATGATTATTTCCAAGGCACCCCGATCGGCAGCGGCGTGGACGAGATCGACAACCTGCTCGGCGGCGGTCCCCTGCGCGGCACCTGCACTCTACTCACCGGCCCGGCCGGCAGCGGTAAAACCAACGTGGCGCTGCAGTACATCTGGGCCGCGTGCGAGCGCGGCGAGAAGTGCTGCATCTTCGAGTTCGACGAGCGCGTCGGTACCCTGCTGAACCGGGCCAAGGCGCTGGATATCGACCTGCACGCGCATCTGGCGTCCGGGCGCCTGGAAATCATGCAGATCGACCCGGCCGACATCTCGCCCGGCGAGTTCTCCTGGAACATCCAGAAGGCGGTCGAGGAGCGCGGCTGCAGCGTCCTGCTGATCGACAGCCTTAATGGCTACGTGGCGGCCATGCCGCAGGAAAAGCAGCTGATGCTGCAGTTGCATGAGATGTTGTCCTATCTCAACCAGAAGGGCGTAGTCACCTTCATGGTGAATCCTCAGCACGGCCTGGTCGGCACCATGTCCACGGGAAGCATCAATGTGTCCTACATCGCCGATGCAGTGATCCTGTTCCGCTTCTTCGAGGCGCAGGGGCGCATTCGCAAGGCGATTTCGGTCATCAAGAACCGCGGTGGCGCGCACGAAGACACCATCCGCGAGCTCAAGATCGATGGCCGCGGCCTGGCGTTGAGCGGTCCGTTGAAGGAGTTCAGGGGCATCCTCACCGGCACTCCGGAATTTGTTGGCGACAGCGCGGAACTGCTGGGCCACCCGTATGCCGGATGACGAAGGCGCAACCAGTATCGTCCACATTGTCGCGCCGTTCGGGCGCGACGCCCAGAGCATTGCCGCAGTGCTGCACAGTGCGGGCCTGGTCACCTGCATCCACACCAACCTGACCGCGCTGGCCGAGGCGCTCGACCAGCGTGCCGGCGTGGTGCTGATCACTGAAGAAGCAGTGGCGACCGGCGCGGACATGCTGCTCGCGCCGCTGTCGGCACAGGAAGCCTGGTCGGACCTGCCCTTCATCCTGCTGCGTTCGCCACGTGCCCATCGGCGTTCGCCGGTGGACGGGCTGCTGCCGCAGTCGATGAACGTGGTCGAGCTGGACCGTCCGCTGGGCAGTATTTCGCTGCTGAGTTCGGTGCAGGGCGCGTTGCGCGCGCGCGAGAAGCAGTACCTGGTGCGCGACCAGATGCAGGCGCTGGCCGACAGCCGGGTCGCGCTGGTGCGCAGTGAATCGGAGCTGCGGCTGATCGCCGATGCGATGCCGGTGCTCATCGCCTTCGTCGACCGCTCCCTGCACTACCGGTTCGCCAACCGCGCCTATGAAACCTGGTTCGATCTGCCGGTCGGCGAGGTGATCGGCAGGCATGTCAGCGAGGTGGTGGGCATCGATGTGTCCGACAGCCGCAATGCGGCGATGGCGCGCGCGCTGCAGGGCGAGGAAGTGGTGTTCGAGGTCAGCTGGCCGCGACGCGATGGGTCGCGGCGCGACAGCGAAGTGCGTTACTCCCCGCGGTTTGTCGCCGACGGCGTGGCCGACGGTTTCCACGTCTTCGTCACCGACATCACCGCCTCCAAGATGGCGCTGGAGACCAGCCAGCAGCACGCCCAGGACCTGGAAGTGATGGTGGCCGAGCGCACCCGCGAACTGGAAGCGCAGATGGCCGCGCGCGAGGCCAGCGAGGCCGCGCTGCGCCAGGCGCAGAAAATGGAAGCCATYGGGCAACTCACCGGCGGCATCGCGCACGATTTCAACAACATGCTTACCGGCATCCTGTCCGCGCTGGACATCGTGCGGATGCGGCTGGAAATGGGCCGGGTGGATGACCTGGAGCGCTTCCTGGATACTGCCACCGCTTCCAGTCAACGCGCCGCCAGCCTTACCCAGCGGCTGCTTGCGTTCTCGCGCCGCCAGTCGCTGGATTCCCGGCCGGTGGAACTCAATGCACTGGTCGGCTCGATCGAGCACTTGCTGCGCAGCACCCTGGGCGAAACCGTCCGCGTCCATACCCGCCTCGCCGCCGCCCCGCTGCATGCTGCGCTGGATACCAACCAGTTTGAAAGCGCCCTGTTGAACCTGGCCATCAATGCACGCGATGCGATGCCGGGCGGTGGTGAACTGGAACTGCGCACCTCCTCGGTGACGATGGGCGAGGGCGAGTCGGCCACCATCCCGGCGGGCGACTACGCCGTGGTGGCCGTAGCCGATACCGGTAGCGGCATGCCCCCGGAAGTGGTCGAACGTGCGTTCGAGCCGTTCTTCACCACCAAGCCGATCGGCAAGGGCACCGGGCTGGGCATGTCGATGGTGTACGGCTTCATGCAGCAGTCCGGCGGCCACATCGCCATCGATTCCCTGCCCGGGCAGGGCACTACCATTTCACTGTATATCCCACTGGTGGAGCCAGCGATCGAGCCGGTGCCCGCCGCCAGCACCCCGACGGTGTCGCTGGGGTCGGGTCAGTCCATCCTGGTGGTTGAAGACGACGCCCAGGTGCGGATGCTGGTCACCGTGGTGCTGGAAGACCTGGGTTATCGGGTGGAAGTGGTCGGCGATGCCGACGGCGCCATCCCCATCCTGGCCTCGTCGCGACGCATCGACCTGCTGGTCACCGACGTTGGCCTGCCCGGCCTCAACGGGCGCCAGCTGGCGGAGATCGCGCGGCAATCCCGACCGGGTCTGCCGGTGTTGTTCATGACCGGCTACGCGGAGAAGGCGCAGGAACGTTCGGCGTTCCTGGAAACCGGCATGGCGATGATCGCCAAGCCGTTCCTGCTTGACGAGTTCAGCGAGGCGGTGCTGCAGTCGATGGCCGAGGCGCAGGTGTCCGCCGCAGGCTGAGCCTGTCGGTGCAGGGCCTGCGTGACGCAGGCCCGTTGCCTTGGGTGTGCGGCCGAGCACGGCTCGGCCCTACAGACTCACCTTGCGCCGATTGTCATCGCTGACCCGGTCGATCAACTTGTTGTACGGATCGAAACCGGCCTCATCCGGCTTGCCATCCACCACCACGGTGACCGTCGGGGACTCGGTGGTGATGTGGTGGCGCTTCAGGTACAGCACCTTCTGGTCGCGCTCCTTGCCCGACGGCGCGTTGGCGAACACGCCCACGTCGACCCAGTCGTCCATCCTTCCGGGCGTTTCCTTGCCGCCGCCGTCGGCATAGCGCTTCTCGGCGTGCAGCGTGAGGGTGACCTCGTACTTGCCGTCATCGCGCTTGCGCGCCTTCGCCTCCAGCAGGCGGTTGTCGTACAGGGTGATCTTCTCGAACAGATCGGTCACCAATGCCTGGCGGTCCGCCGGGGTCTCGGCACGGATGTAGTCCAGCAATTCGCGCGAGGTGGTGTACGGCGGCTGCTGGTAACCCTTGTCCTGCAGGAAACGCTTGAGCGCGCGGTTCAAGGCGTCCTCGCCGATCTCTTCGCGCAGGCGGTAGAACACCAGCGAGCCCTTCTCGTAGTGGATGTACTGCTGGTTCTCCACACGCTCCAGCGGCAGCTCTTCGATGCGTTCGCCACCGCGGCCGGACAGGTAGCGGTCCAGTTCGGTCTTGAGGAACTGCCGCATGTGCTGGCGACCGTAGGCCTTCTCCATCACCATCAATGCCGAGTACTGCGCCAGCGACTCGGACAGCATCGTCGCGCCCTGCACGTTGGCACCGATCACCTGGTGCGCCCACCATTGGTGCGCGATCTCATGGGCGGTCACGTAGAACACGTAGTCGATCTTCTCCGGATCACGCAGATCGGCAATGAAGCCGATCGATTCGGAGTAGGGGATGGTATTGGCGAAGGACTGCGCGAAGCTCTGGTACCCCGGGAATTCGATGATGCGCACCTGGCGGTGCTGGTACGGGGTGAAATTGGCCTCGTAGTAGGCCAGCGACTTCTGCACTGCCTCGATCATGCGGTCCACGTTGTAGCCGTGGCGCGGATCGAAATACACCTCGATCGGGATGTCCTTGTACATGCCGCGCTTGACCTGCCAACGCGCGGACAGGTACGCGTAGAAGTTGAGCATCGGCCGGTCCATGGCATAGCGGAAGCAGCGCCGGCCATTGATCGTCTTCTCCTCCTGCAGGTAGCCCGGTGCCAGCGCGATCTGGTCCGGCGCGGTGCAGATCGTGGTGCGGAAATCGAGCCAGTCCGCGTCGTCGGAGATGTAGGTGTTGGCACGCGCCGTTTCATCTTCCAGCTTGGGCATGCGGGTCGGTTCGCCCAACCCGCGCTTGCGGCGCTCGTTGCGGTCTTCCAGCTGCGCGGCGTCTTCGTAGCCGAACGAGGGCAGCATGCGGCTGTTGAAGAAGCTGCCGTTTTCGACCACGTCGGTGGGGGCCTGCCCGGCGGTGATGCCATCGGGGTGCTGGTCCACGCGGAAGTGCACGCGGCGCTCTTCGCCCGGCTGCAATGGGTTGTTCAAGTGGTAGATGCGGTAGCCCAGATCGACATCATGGAAACCCAGCGTCTGCCCGCCCAGGTCCACGGCAACGAGCTGCCGGTCGTCGCCCATCGCGATATGGATGTCGGTGATGGGGGTGGCGTGGGTGTTGCGCACGGTCCAGTCGGCATCGAGGGTGACCGACCGGGTTTCCGGATGCAGGTCGACCCGGTTGTCCACCGCGACGATGCGCGGCTGCGGCAGGTCGCGGTACTTGGACAGCTCACGCTCGTAACGCGCCTGCAGGTCGCGCTGCTGGTCCGGCGACAGGAATTCGTTGCGGATGTTGGTGTTCCAGTACAGCCAGCCGCCGACCGCCACGAAGCCCACCATGGCCAGCGCCGCGCCCACACCGGCCGGGCCGCGCAGGCGACGGCGGGCCAGGGTGATGCGCTGGCGCAGGCCCGTTCCGACCCCGCGTACCCAGAACGCCGACGCCAGGCACAGCAACGCGGCCAGCAGCAGCGCCCAGTAACTCTGGAACGCCAGCTGCCCGACCAGGAAGTGGCCGAAGCCGTTCATGTCCGAATACGGCGCATTGGGCCAGTTGCCGAAGTTGTACAGGTTCTGGGTGTAGTCCAGCAGGCCGAGCGCGACCTGGCCGATCATCACCACGATCAGCAGCGCGTAGCCGGCAAACTTGTTGTTGGTCAGCACCTGCAGCACCAGCGCCATGCCGCCCATCAGCACGTAAAACACCGAGCCCAGCGCCAGCGTCTGCAGGTACACCAGCGGCTCCAGCCGCGTGTAGCCCTGGCCCAGCTGCAGCAGCATCGACACCGCCGCGCCCACCGCCTGGAAGCAGGCGATCACCACCACCAGCACGGTGAACTTGGCCAGCAGCGGCACCCAGTTGGGCACCGGCATCGCATCGTTGACTTCATTGAGCCGCGCGGTGCGTTCCTTCCACACCAGCTCGCCGGCGTAGAACAGCACGATGATCACCAGCAGCCAGCTGTACGCGCCCTGCAGCAAGGCCAGCATTTCGGCGGTGACCGGATAGATCGGCGTGCCGTACAGCGATTCCTGCGTCAGCGCGCCGGGAATGAAGTTGGCCAGGCCCAGTAGCAGCAGCACCAGGAACGGCACGCTGCGCAGCACGCCGGTGGTATCGAAGCGGACCTGACGCAGGTACTGCTGCCATCCGGTGACCGCACCGAAGGTGGGGCGGATGCGCGGTACCCCCCATTGCGTGGGGCGCACGGTCGCAGGCGTCGGCGCGGCAGGCTTGCGCCCCCAGCGACGCCGCCCGCTGCCACTGCGCTCGGTGCGGAACAGCGCGAAGGTCGCCGTGAACAAGGCGGCGGCAACGCCCAGCCACAGCGCGCGATTGGCCAACAGGTAACCGGCCACCTGCGGCAGCTGGGTGTTGCTCTGTTCGGCCGCCCAGTAGCGCACGGTGCGCCCGACGGCACGCATGCCCATCGGCTCGGCCAGCGTGGCGATCCAGGTGTTGTCGATGTCGCGCAGCAACGAGGCGCTCACCCCGTACAGCACGAAGTAGCCGACCAGGCCGATGTATACCCACAGGATCGAGCGGGTCAGCGCGGCCAGCATCGCCAGCAGTGCGGTGGTGAACACCAGGTTGGGCAGGACGATGAAGGCGAACGTCCACGCGTAGCCCCGCAGCGAGACCGGCCCCATCCGCGCCGGGTCCACCCAGGGCATGAACGGGGCCAGGAACAGGCCCGCGGCGATGATCAGATAGAACAGCAGGCCGGCGCACAGCGCGGCCAGGATGCGCCCGGCCAGGTAGTCGCGGCGTTTGACCGGGCTGGCGAAGATCAGCTCGGCGGTACCCAGCTCGAAATCGCGCAGCAGTGCATTGCTGACGAACAGGGTGGATACCAGCATGCCGAATATGGTGAACACGCCCATGAAGCGGGCAATCACAATCGGCGCGTTGCTGTGCACATTGCCGGTGCCACCGCCGATCTGCACCGCATCGGTGGAGGCCGCGGCGAAGGCCAGCGCGGCGAACAGCAGCGACAACAGCCAGAACAGGGGAGAGCGCAGCTGCTCGCGCAGCTCGAAGCGGAAGAAGGCAGTGATCATGGGCGCGCTCCGGTCAGGCAGCGCGCGACTGCAGGCGCAGCCGCTGGAAATAGACATCTTCAAGGTCAGGGGCGACCGCCTGGAAGCCATCGCCGGGGTTGGTGGCGCTGTGCACGTGGATCACCGGACGCCCGCCGACCAGCCGCGTCGACAGCACCACATGGTTGGCTTCATAGCCGGCCAGTTCGGCGGTATCCACCTGCTTGCGCCAGACCTGCTGGTRCAGCGCCTCGATCGCATCGCTGGGCTTGCCGGTCAGCAGCACCTGCCCCTTGTTCATGATGGCCATGCTCGGGCACAGGTCGGTGACATCTTCCACGATATGGGTGGACAGGATCACCGCGACGTTCTCGCCGATGGCGGCCAGCAGGTTGAGGAAGCGGTTGCGCTCTTCCGGGTCCAGGCCGGCGGTGGGTTCATCCACGATCACCAGGCGGGGATCACCCAGCAGCGCCTGGGCGATGCCGAAGCGCTGGCGCATGCCGCCCGAGTAGGTGCCCAGCTTGCGCTTGCGTGCGTCCCACAGGTTCACCTGCTGCAGCAGCCCGTCCACCACCTCGCGGCGCTGCCCCTTGTGGGTGAGGCCCTTGAGCACGGCGAAGTGCTCCAGCAGATCCAGCGCGCTCACCTTGGGATACACCCCGAAGTCCTGCGGCAGGTAGCCCAGCCGGCGCCGCACCGCATCCTTGTCGCGCAGCACGTCGATGGCCGGCTCGCCGGGAATCTCCAGGGTCACGCTGCCACTGTCGGCCTCCTGCAACGTGGACAGGGTCCGCATCAGCGAGGACTTGCCCGCGCCATTGGGGCCGAGCAGGCCGAACATGCCGCGCGGGATATCGAGCGTCACCCCGTTGAGCGCGTGCACGCCGTTGGCGTAGGTCTTGGACAGCGAGCGGATCTGCAGCATGGGGCGGACACCTTTCCCTGTGTTGAAGAGCGAGTTATGGGCGCAAAGGGAGGACGCTGCATCCGCCGTAAGTCATGGATGGGTGGGCGAGTGGGGGGATGCTGTATGGCACAGAGCGACAATCCCGGGCTACGATCGGCACGGACTTCCCAGCCAACGCCCATCCCATGACCGCCCTCTCATCCTCGTCGCTGGGCAAGCGCCACCTCGATATCGCGGCTGTCATGTGGCTTCTGGGTGTATTGGGAGGCGCCGCCGTAGGCATGGCGTTTTCTCATATGGGCTACGACGGCGAAGGGCTTGCCCTTGCGTTGACATGGCTGGTGAACCTGGGTGTGGCCTGGCACCTTGCGAACGCCGCACAAGCTCAAGGCAGACGACGCTGGGTATGGGGCATGCTTGCCGCGATCTGGCCGGCTGCTTCGATGGGGGTATGTAGCTTTCTGAACTTCAGCCGCTGGTTTGGCTGGAGCAAACCACCTGCTTGAACCCGCTCAACCGCGCCGTGACGATTCCCGCAGCACCTGCTTCACCGCGATGGTCTGCCCGTCCACCGCCTCGCCGTTGATCAGCGCCAGCAGCTTCTCCACCAGCAGCTGCCCGGCCTGCTTGGTGTCCTGCTGCACGGTGGTGAGCGTGGGCGACACCGAGGCCGCCAGCGGAATGTCGTCGAAGCCGGCCAGCGCCACGTCCTGCGGGATGCGCAGGCCCTGCTCACGCAACGCCCGCATGGCGCCGATCGCGATCAGGTCGCTGGCCGCGAACACCCCGTCCACCTGCTCGCCGCGTGCCAGCAACGCGTGGCAGGCATCGAAGCCGTCCTGCTCGGTGGTGATCGCATCGTGCTGCAGGCCGGGCTCGGCGGTGATCCCGCGCGCGGCCATCGCCGCGACATGGCCGCGATAGCGCTCCTCGAATTCCGGGTAATGGCTGGACGCATGGCCGATGAAGGCAATCCGCCGGCAGCCCTGGTCCAGCAGGTGCGCGGTGATATCGAAGCCACCCTGGAAGTTGTCGCTGCCGATCGACACCCCGGGCTGGTCGGGCAGGGCCGCGCCCCAGCGCACGAAATGGGTGCCTTGCTCGACCAGCCGCTGCAGCCGCTCGCGCGACTCGTGGTAATCGCCGTAGCCGAGCAGGATGATCCCGTCGGCCTTGTTGCTGTCTTCGTAATCGGCCTGCCAGTCGGTGGACAGCTGCTGGAATGACACCAGCAGGTCGTAGCCGCGCAGCGCGCAGGCGCGGGTGATCGAGCCGAGCATGGCGTGGAAGAACGGGTTGATCAGCGAGTCGTCGTTGGTCGGGTCCTCGAAGAACAGCAGCGCCAGCGTGCCGGCATTGCGCAGGCGCAGGCTGGAGGCGTTCTTGTCGACCTTGTAGTTCAGCTCCCGGGCGATGCGCAGGATGCGCTCGCGGGTTTCGGGGTTGACCATCGGGCTGCCGCGCAGGGCGCGCGAGACGGTCGGCTGCGACACCCCGGCCAGGTGGGCGATGTCCAGGGAAGTGGCTTTGCCTCGGATGGTCATTGCTGGGGTACGGCGGGGGACGACGATCTGCATGATGCCATGCGCGGCAAGGCCGTGGCCCGGCCGGCGGGCGATGGCGGGATTACGCCAGCGGCCTGTGGAACCCGTCAGCGCCCTTGCCGCCCTTGGCGTGCGGGGGAATCTGGTCGGTTCCGGGCGGAATCCCCACAGGGCCGGGGACGGCGGCGATGGTAAGATGGTGCCTTCTGGACCCCCCCATTTCACCTGGGGCAGCCCCGCGTATCTGCACCCCGCCTTGGGCTGTGATATGACTGCGGCCTGCCCTCGGACAACGGAAGAGCAACCCTATGGCGCGCGGCATCAACAAAGTCATCCTGGTCGGCAACCTCGGCAACGACCCGGACGTGAAGTACACCCAAGGCGGCATGGCGATCACCCGCATCAGCCTGGCCACCACCAGCGTCCGCAAGGACAAGGATGGCAACCAGCAGGAGCGTACCGAATGGCACCGCGTGGTGTTCTTCGGCAAGCTCGGCGAAATCGCCGGTGAGTACCTGCGCAAGGGCAGCTCGGTCTACGTCGAAGGCAGCCTGCGCTACGACAAGTACACCGGCCAGGACGGTGTGGAGAAGTACTCCACCGACATCATCGCCGACGAAATGCAGATGCTGGGCGGCCGCGGTGAAGGCGGCGGCGGTGGCGGTGCTGCTGCCGGCGGTGGCAACTACGGTGGCGGCGAGCGTCCGCAGCGCCAGCAAGCCCCGCGCCAGGAGTACGGCGGCGGCGGCGGTGGTGGCGGCGGTCAGCGCCAGGGCGGGCAGGGTGGCGGTTATGGCCAGCAGCGTCCGCAGCAGGCACCGGCGCAGTCGGCGCCGCCGATGGACGACTTCGCTGACGACGATATTCCGTTCTGATTTTTAGCTGCAGAATTATGTAGACAAGGCCCCGGTAAGTACCTGTACTTACCGGGGTTTCTGCTATTTGCGGCCGCGGCTCTCCCATGTGCTGATCTCGTTTCCATCTTCCATTTGTAGAGGATGTAAACGATGGCACCAGAATTCCGTGTTCGGCTTGGTCTGTTCGCGTCCGGTGAACGCTCCCCGGTGCTTCCAGATCGGGAAGCATTTCCGCTCTTTTTGATACGCATCGGGATGCGTTCGGGGGCGAGCCGATCTGCAAGATCCTGCAGATTTCCCGTCTGGGTATCGACGGTATGCGGCGCTTCGGCGCGATCCGCAACAGCGCTGTTCGCGTGCGCACGGCGACGACCTCCTCGCTCCTCAGATCGAGCGTGTCTGGCAGTCCAACATGCAAGTCCACGGCGCGGTGAAGGTCTGGCGTCAACTGGCTCGCGAGGGAACGGCGGTGGCGCGTTGTACCGTCGAGGGACTGATGCGCCGCCTTGGATTGCAAGGTGTGAGGCCAGGCAAGACCGTGCGCACGACCATCAGTGACAGCTGGAACCCATCGGCTATATCCGGCCTGCCGAAGCCGAGGCAAACTACTATCGGCAACTAGCCAGTCAAGCCGCCGCGGTGGTGGCCTGACGTAAACCTACTGGCCTCCACCGAACCCGGGGGGATTCAGTTTGCGAGACCGGAACGCCGCCACTTTCATCCGGTTCCCGCACAGCGCCATGCTGCACCAACGGCGCTTTCGCGACTTGGTCGTGTCATGGAACAGCAGTGTGCAGTCATGCGCTTCACACTCGCGTACGTGCTGCAGGTCGCCACCGGCGAGGAGCCGGCTCAGCGCCACTGCGATGGGCTCCAGCAGGCTTTCTGCGCTGTCATCGCGGCGCCGTTCGACCACGCAAGGGCCTGCACCGTCAGTGGACGACTGCAGTTGAACGATCGGTCGGCCAGCCTCCAGCACCCTGTTCACCACCGGTGCCTGGAACGGTCGACCTGCCCGTGCAGCCGCCAGCAGTTCGCGTGCTTCGTCGCGCAGGGCGGCCGCCAGCGCCGCCACGCCCTTCGGAATGGGGACCGCGCCTGCGTCCAGGACGCCCGCCGCGGCCAGCCAGTCGACTGCCGCCTGGTCGCCCTGAAACACGTCCACCATGGCCGTACTGGGGCCGTAGGCCGAGTTGATGAAGTCGAGCGCCAGATCATTGGCCACGAACAGCGCGGGGGATGGAGCTGAGTCGATCATTCGTAACCCCTTTAAATGTTGTTGACAGGTTACCACTGCCGTGCGTAACCTTCAAATCAACTCCAATGTGGTTACATAAAACGCTCATGACTCCTTCGAGTACGCTCGCCCGATTCGGCGCGACGGCTGCCCTGCTCGCCGCCACCGCCACCGCCACCGCGCACGCCCAAGTCCAGTACCGCTACGAACAGGTGGGCGAGGTCAAGGTGTTCTATCGGGAGGCCGGCCCCCGTTCGGGCCCCACCGTGCTCCTGCTGCATGGGTTCGCGGCGTCGTCGTACATGTACCGGGACGTCATCGAGGCGCTGTCGGACAAGTACCACGTCATCGCCCCGGACCTGCCCTCCTTCGGTTACACCGAGGCACCTGCGCGTGGCGCGTATGACTACACCTTCGACACCCTGGCCGCGACCCTGCAGCGCTTCACCGAGCAGCTGAAGCTGGAGCGTTACGCGCTGGTAGTGCACGACTACGGCGCCCCGGTGGTATGGCGTCTTGCCAGCGCGAATCCAGAGCGGATCACCGCCCTGATCTCGCAGAACGGCAACGCGTACGAGGACGGCCTGGCGAAAGGGTGGGATCCGATCCGCGCCTACTGGAACGATCCCAGTGCGCAGAACCGCGCTGCCCTGGCTGAGTTCCCCACGGCCGCTGCGATCAAATGGCAGTACCTGGAAGGCGTGCGCGACCCCAGCCTGGTGGCGCCGGATGGCTACACCCTTGAGGGGCTGCATGTATCCAGGCCCGGCAACGCGGATATCCAGCTGGACCTGCTGCTGGACTACGCCTCCAATGTGCGGCTTTACCCCGCGTTCCAGGCCTACTTCCGGACGCATCGGCCGCCGCTGCTTGCCGTGTGGGGGCGAAACGATCCGTACTTCCTGCCCGCCGGTGCAGAGGCGTGGAAGCGCGACATTCCCGATGCCGAAATCCACTTTTTCGATACCGGGCACTTCGCGCTGGAGACGCATGCGGACGAGATCATTCCGGTAATCCGGGAGTTTCTGGATCGGAGGGTTGGCACGCACCGAAGCGGAGCGCAGTCGGGTCCTTGAACAACAGGAAACGCGCCGGCAGGCAGAATCCCCAACAAACCCAAAACGTTCCGGCCGCTGCACGACGATCCAGATGATTGAGTCAATCCGACCGTCCCGTCCAGAGTTGGAAAGGTGGCGTCGAACGCGTCTCGTTGGGTCGTATGCCAGCAGAGGGGAAGGGTGCGATTTGGCTTCCAGCTATTGCGGGTGTTCCCAGTGGATAGGGGGCAAGGATGTCAATAAGTTTATCTGGTAGGCGAAGTTGTTGACACTCGCGAGGCAGTAGTACGCTGGGTGCATTGCATGCCAGCGCAGGTGGCAGTTGTTTACCTTTTTGGTAGGCACAACCCTTTCAAGCAAAACGCACCGGTACGTCCCGGCAGAGCTTCAAGAAAATCCCCGTTCTTACGGGGATTTTTTGTGGGTCTTCGCCTGTTCACAGGGAGCAACGCAGATCGATCAACGGCTCGGTCAACGCAGATCGATCAACGGCTCGGGCAACGCAGGCGACCTTGAAACCGGATTTGTGTGCGCGGGAAGACCGTACGCACACCCGTAGAGCCGACCGTTGGTCGGCTTCTCCCAGCGCTCAACGATACCGACGTAAGCCCTAAGGTCGAGCCAAACGTCCGTGGGCTTTGTGCTCTGCAGCATGGGTTTTAGTGCACTGCGTCTTGCAAAAAAAAGACGCGCTCCTCTATGGTGCAATCGATTGCATTAAATCGAATCGTCAGCGTGTCATACCGGTTGGGAGGCCGGAAAGTGGATGCCTATCCATTTGATCGGACCAGGCCCAGCCCCGGGGCTCACACGGCGCCATGCGCTGCGCATGGCGGTGATCGGGAGCGTTGGCTTGGGGGTTGCGGGCGTTTTGCCTGCGTTCGCAGCCACCGCGCCGCTCAAGGGCAACCTGAAGCACTCCGTCGCCCGCTGGACGTTCCCGCAGCAATCGATTGCCCAGCTCTGCCAGACGGTGAAGGCCATCGGGTTCGCCGCCATCGATCTGGTGGGGCCGGCGGACTGGCCCACGCTGAAGGCCCATGGCGTGGACAGCGCGATGTGCAACGGCGCAGAGCTGGGCCTGACCAAGGGCTTTGCCGGCCGCGAGTTCCACGAGGAGCTGGTCGAGCGCTACACGCAGCACATCGACCTGGTGGCCGATGCCGGCTACCGCAACCTCATCTGCTTCTCCGGCAACCGCAACCGCATGGACCCCCAGGAGGGCATGGCCCATGCCGAGGCAGGGCTCAAACGCATCCTTGGGCACGCCGAGAAGCGCGGCGTCGTGCTGGTGATGGAGCTGCTGAACTCCAAGGTCGATCATCCCGACTACCTGTGCGACCACACCGCATGGGGCGTGGAGCTGTGCCAACGGCTCGGCTCGGATCATTTTGGTCTGTTGTACGACATCTACCACATGCAGATCATGGAGGGCGACATCATCGCCACCATTGGCAAGCATCACGCGTGCTTCAAGCACTACCACACCGCAGGCGTGCCTGGCCGGCACGAGATCGGAGATCAACAGGAGCTCCACTATCCCGCCATCTGTCGCGCGATCCGCGACACCGGTTTCGATGGCTATCTGGCGCAGGAATTCATGCCTGCGGCGCCGGATCCCGTCGGCTCGCTGCGCGAGGCGATCCGCCTCTGCGACGTCTGAAACGCTATCCACCAAGGTGAAGTAGAACCCATGGCAGACAATCACTACGACGCTATCGTCGTTGGCTCCGGCATCAGTGGCGGTTGGGCGGCAAAGGAACTGACCGAGAAAGGCCTCAAGGTCCTGATGCTGGAACGCGGACGCAACATCGAGCACGTCAAGGACTACGTCAACGCGATGAAGGAGCCGTGGGATTTTCCACACCGCAACCGGCCAACCCAAGCGATGAAGGCCGACTACCCGGTGTTGATGCGCGACTACGCGCTTGCCGAGAACCTCGAGGGAATGTGGGCCAACGAAAAGGAATCGCCGTACATCGAAACCAAGCGGTTCGACTGGTTCCGCGGTTATCACGTCGGCGGTCGCTCGCTGATGTGGGGGCGGCAGAGCTATCGTTTCTCCGACCTGGATTTCGAGGCGAACCTCAAGGACGGCATCGCCACCGATTGGCCGATCCGGTATGCCGACATCGCACCCTGGTACGACCATGTGGAGAAGTTCGCGGGCATTGCCGGTACCCGGGAGGGGCTGGATGTGCTGCCCGATGGCGAGTTCCTGCCGCCGATCCCGCTGAATATCGTCGAGAAGGATGTGGCCGCGAGGATCCGGAAAGCCTTTGGCGGAACGCGGCATATGATCCACTCGCGCACCGCCAACATCACCCAGCCCATGCCCGAACAGGGCCGGGTCAATTGCCAGTACCGCAACAAGTGCATCCTGGGCTGCCCCTTTGGTGCCTATTTCTCGACCCAGTCGGCGACGSTGCCGGCGGCCATGAAGACCGGCAACCTCACATTGCGGCCGTTTTCGATCGTCAAGGACGTGCTCTATGACAAGGACCGCAAGCGTGCGCGCGGCGTGGAAGTCATCGACGCCGAGACCGGCCAGACCTACCAGTACACGGCCAAGGTCATCTTCCTCAATGCGTCGTCCTTCAATTCGACCTGGCTGCTGATGAACTCGGCGACCGATGTCTGGGACGGTGGGCTGGGCTCCTCGTCCGGCGAGCTTGGGCACAACGTGATGGACCATCACTTCGGCGCGGGCGCCTCCGGCCGGGTCGACGGGTATGAAGACAAGTACTACTTCGGCCGTCGTCCCTGCGGCTTCTACATTCCGCGTTTCCGCAACGTCGCTGCGGACAAGCGCGGCTACCTGCGCGGGTTCGGTTACCAGGGCGGTGCCAGCCGTAACGGGTGGTCACGCGAGATCGCCGAGCTCAACATCGGTGTCGACCTGAAGGAGGCGTTGACCGTTCCCGGTGACTGGCGCATCGGCATGACCGGCTTCGGCGAAATGCTGCCGCACCACGACAATACGATCCGCTTGGACGCCGAGCGCAAGGACAAGTGGGGCCTGCCGGTATTGGCGATGGACGTGTCCATGCGCGACAACGAGAAGGCTATGCGCAAGGACATGGCCGCCGATGCTGCCGAGATGCTGGAGGCCGCCGGTGTCAGGGACGTGGAAATGCACGACAACGACTACGCGCCGGGCAAAGGCATCCACGAAATGGGGACCGCGCGCATGGGGCGTGATCGCAGCAACTCGGTGCTCAACCAGCACAACCAGGTCTGGGATGCGCCCAATGTCTATGTGACCGACGGTGCCTGCATGACCTCCAGCGCCTGCGTGAATCCTTCGCTGACCTACATGGCGCTGACGGCGCGGGCCGCCGACCATGCCGTGCGCGAACTGAAAGCGGGGAACCTCTGATGGATCGCCGCGAACTCCTGAAGATGATCGTCGCCGCCACCGGCGCGGCCATGGTCGGCCTGCCCGCGCTCGTCCAGGGACAGGCGCCCGCCGCAGGGGCGAAGACGCCTTTCTCCGACGCCGATGTGGGCACGTTGGATGAAATCGCCGAGACCATCCTGCCGCGCACGGCAACGCCGGGGGCGAAGGACGCCGGTGCCGGTCTGTTCATGGCGCGGTTCGTTGCCGACTGCTACACGCCCCGGCAGCAGGCGACGTTCCGCGCAGGGCTGGCCGATATCGACAAGCGCGCTGGCGGCCGGTTCGCGTCGCTCGCGCCGCAGTCCCGTGCCGAGCTCCTGCGCGCGCTGGATGCAGAGGCCAGGAAACACGCGGTCGACGTGACCGAGACCGGCACCGCCGCGGAAGGAGAAGCGATGCCGCATTACTTCACCATGATCAAGCAGCTCGCCATCTTCGGCTTCTTCACCTCGAAGGTCGGCGCGACCGACGTGCTGCGCTACGTCGCAGTACCGGGCCGCTACGACGGCGACCTGCCCTATGTGCCTGGCACGCCCGCCTGGGGGACCAGCTGATGAACCGCAACACGTTGATCAGGCTTCTCCAGGTTGCAGCTGGCCTGCTGGCCACGGCCTCCGTGTTTGCACAGGCCGAGACCGATCCCGCGCGCGATCCAGCGAAGACCGAGGTGTGGACGCCCGTGCCTGCAGTCGTGTCCACGCCTCAAGGGAGGGCGCCCTCCGACGCGATCGTGCTGTTCGACGGCGACGATGTCTCCGCCTGGGAGTCGGAGCAGGGCGGACGCGTACCTTGGCGTGTAGCCAATGGCGCACTCACAGTGGTTCCGGGCAGCAAGGGCATCCGCACCCGGCAGCGCTTCTGCGACATCCAACTGCATGTCGAGTGGCGCACGCCCACCGAGACGAAGGGATTCGACGGTCAGAACCGGGGCAACAGCGGCATCTTCCTGCAGGAACTGTACGAGCTGCAGGTGCTGGACAGCTACAACAACCCGACCTACGCCAACGGCCAGGCCGGCTCGATCTACAAGCAGGCCATGCCACGGGTGAATGCCTCGCGTGCGCCGGGGCAGTGGCAGGCTTACGACATCGTCTGGAGGGCGCCGCGATTCTCGGCAGGCGGCGGACTCACCTCACCGGCCCGCATCACCGTGCTGCACAACGGCGTGCTGGTGCAGGACGACACCGTCATCTCGGGCAGGACCGAGTACATCGGCGCACCGTCGTACGCGCCGCATGGGTGCGCGCCGCTCTACCTGCAGGAACACGATGCCAAGGTCAGCTACCGCAACATCTGGGTACGCGAACTCTGACGGCGCAGGGCCGGCGCCAACGCCGGCCTGCTACTTCGCCAGGAAACTGGCGATGTCATCGATCTCCTGCTTTGACAAGTGGGAGAAGGGCGGCATCAACCCGCCGCCCTTGCTGATCTTCTCCTTGATCTGCACAGGCGTCATCCGCTTGCCGATGTCGGTGAGCGCGGGGAATGCGCCGGGCATGCCCGCGCGATCCGCGCCGTGGCAGGCCGTGCAGTGGGCCGCATACAGCGTCGCGCCCGCAGCCGGGTCGTCCTTGGACCACGCCGATGGCGCATGCGTTACCGCCCAAAGGGCCAGCGTCAGTGTCAGGGTCGTTTTCAAGCAGGGCTCCTTTGCGGGCTAGCGCGGTGCGCGGGCGGGCGGGCTGACGGTCAGGTGTTCGCGCAGGTAATCGGCACCGGTCTTGATGACCTTGGCAGGATCACGGGGTTGGTCGTGCTCGATGATGTACCACTGCACGCCGGCATCCGCTGCGGCGGGCAGGATCGCGTTCCAGTCGAGCACGCCCTGACCGACCGCGGCGAAACCGCCTTCGTCTTCGGCCTGGCCTTTGGGCGCATTGTCCTTGGCATGCACTGCGAACAGCCGGCCGCGGAACTTGCCCAGCATCACCGCCGGGTCGTAGCCGGCGCGCGCCACCCAGGCAAGATCCAGCTCGGTCTGCAGGTCAGACCCGGCGGCGGCGAACAACAGGTCCAGACCGGTCCTGCCATTGAAGTCGACCAGCTCGAAGTCGTGATTGTGGTAGGCCAGGCGCATGCCCTCGCCCCGTACCTGTTTGGAGATCCGGCCCAGTTCCTGGCCCAGTGCGGTCCAGCCCGCGGCGTCCGTCGGCCGATCTTTCGCGTCCAGGTAAGGCACCACCAGCGTGGTGTTGCCGATCGACCGGTTGAAGGCCACCACGCCGGCCAGGTCCTTGCGCAGCTCGGCCAGGGGCACGTGCGACGAAATCGCCTTGATCGCGTATCGGTCCAGCAGCTGCTTGAGTTCGGCGGCGCTGACGCCCTGCGTGCCCACCGTTTCCACCGCACCCACGCCCGCGTCATGGACGATCTTCAGCTGCTGGTCCAGCGAGCCGGCGTTGCGCAACGAGTACATCTGCACCGCGATGGGCGCTCGCGGGGCGACGACGTCGTGCGCGAAGGCGGGCAGGGCAGCGAGCAGCAGGGCGAGAATTGCAGTTCCGCGAACAGAGGTGTTCATCAAGAGGGTCTCCCGGGATTCAGCCGATGGTGGTCCAGGCGCGTGTCCTGGCCGATGCAATGACGCGGTCGACGATCAGCGCCGAGCGCACGCCGTCTTCGAAGGTGGGCAGGCCCTGCGGGTGCTCACCTTCGATGGCGCGATAGGTGTCGGCGACAAACGCCTCGAAACACTGGCCGTAGCCCTGCGCATGCCCGGCGGGCAACACCGACAGCCGGCGTTGCTCGGCACTGCCGGCGCCCGGCCCACGGACGAAGACTTCCTCGCGCTGGTCGGGCAGGCCGATCCACAGCCGCTCGGCGTCTTCCTGGTTGAATGCCACGCTGGCCCTGGCACCGTCGATCTCGAACCAGAGGCGATTACGACGCCCGGCCGATACCTGGCTGACCGTCAACGATGCCAATGTGCCGGCGCCAGTGCGGAACATCGCCGCCGCCACGTCCTCGCTCGCAACCGCCTGCATCGCGCCACCGGCCGCCGCTGTGGTGAAGCTCTGCCCGGTGTCGGTGCTGCGCTCGGCGATCACGGTGGCGAAGGCCGCGCTGACGTCGACGAAACGCTCGCCGCTGACCCATTCCACCAGGTCGCACCAATGCGAGCCGATGTCGGCGAACACGCGCGACGCGCCGCCCAGCGCCGGGTCCACGCGCCAGTTGTTGCTGGCCGGGTCCAGCAGCCAGTCCTGCAGGTAGCTGCCGTGGATGAGGTGCAGCGGCCCCAGTTCGCCCTGCGCGATGCGTGCTCGTGCCTCGCGCACCACCGGGTGGTAGCGGTAGACGAAGGGCACCGTGGCGACCAGCCCGTTCGAGGCGGCCAGTGCAGCCAGGGCCTGGGCGTCTTCCAGCGTCGTCGCCAGCGGCTTTTCGCAGACCACGTGCTTGCCGGCTTCCAGTGCCGCCTGCGCCATGGCGCGGTGCAGATGGTTGGGCGTGCAGACGTGCACCACCTGCACCTGTGGATCGGCGACCACCTCTTCGATGTCCCGATAGGCATGCGCAACACCCCACGCCTGCGCCACGTCGCGTGCGCGTTGCGGTGACGAGGCGGCCACGCCACGGATCTCCGCACCGGCCAGCAGCGCCGCGCGGCGATGTACGGCGCCGATCATGCCGGTACCGACGATGGCAATTCCAAGCTTGGGCATCGGGTGCGGTCCTCAGGGGGTGGAAGGGGCGACCGCGACCACCGGCCGGTCGCGGAAGAGCAGCAGGAAGGCGACCAACACGACCAGCGCGACACCTGCCGGGAACAGCCAGATCTTCTGCCAGTCCGGGCCCGCCGCCGTGGTGTAGTGCTCCACCACCGCGCCGGACAGGAACGTGCCGATCAGCATGCCAACGCCGTAAGTGGCCAGGGTGATGAAGCCCTGCGCGCTGCTGCGTGCGGCAGGGCCGGCATGCGCATCGGTGTAGATCTGCCCGGTGACGAAAAAGAAGTCGTAGCAGATGCCATGCAGCACGATGCCGATCACCAGCAGGGAGAAACCGCCGCCCGCATCGCCAAAGGCGAACAGGACGTAGCGCACCACCCACGCGGCCATGCCCACCGCCAGCATGGTCTTGACCCCCAGCCGCACGAACAGGAACGGCATGGCCAGCATCAGCAGGACCTCGGACACCTGGCCCAGCGATTGCAGGCCGGCGGCGCTGCGTACGCCCAGATCGTTGAGATACGGATTGGTGAAGTTGTAGTAGAACGCCAGCGGGACGCAGATGGCGATGGAGGAAAGGAAGAAGACCAGGTAGGCGCGCGACTTCAGCAGTCGCAGCGAATCCAGCCCCAGGATCTGCCCGAGACCGGCATCGCGCTGTTGCGCCAGCGGCGGCGTGTGCGGCAGGGTGAAGGCATACAGGCCCAGGGCCAGCGACGCCATCGCGGCCATCTGGAACGTCAGCTCCAGCCGGTGTGCCTGTTCCCAGCCCAGCCAGCCGATCAGCACGCCCGCCACGATCCAGCCGACGCTGCCGGCCACCCGCACCAGCGGGAACTGTTTCTCAGGCGATTGCATGTGCCGCATCGCCACGCTGTTGGCCAATGCCAGCGTCGGCATGAACAGCAGCATGTAGCCCATGACGCAGGCGAAGAACATGCGGAAGTCGGTTGCCGTGGACGCCAGCCACATCAGCACCGCGCCGGCCAGATGCAGCACCGCGAGAATGCGCTGCGCCGCGAAGTAGCGGTCGGCGATCAGGCCGACCAGGAACGGCGCGACGATGGCGCCGATGGACTGGCTGAGGAAGGCCGTCGCCACCTGGCTCGCAGTGGCCTGCAACGGCCCCTGCACCAGGTACGTTCCCAGGGTCACGAACCACGCGCCCCAGATGAAGAACTGCAGAAACATCATCGCGCCCAAGCGCGACATGGTGTGCCTCATGGCTTGCCCTCCCAGGCAGTGATGGCTCAGATCCCCAGCATGCGGCGCAGTGATCCAGGATCGGTGCCGCTGTCGGCAAAGTCGTCGAAGGCGCGCTCGGTCACGTGGATGATGTGGTCGCGAATGAAGGCGGCGCCTTCGCGTGCGCCGTCTTCCGGGTGCTTCAGGCAGCACTCCCACTCCAGCACCGCCCAGCCGGGGAAATCGTATTGGGCGAATTTGGAGAAGATCGCCTTGAAGTCGATCTGGCCGTCCCCGAGCGAGCGGAACCGCCCCGGACGATCGATCCAGTCCTGGTATCCGCCGTAGACGCCACTGCGCGCACTGGCGTGATACTCCGCGTCCTTGACGTGGAAGATGCCGATGCGCGCGTGGTAGCGGTCGATGAAGCCGAGGTAGTCCATCTGCTGAAGCAGCAGGTGGCTGGGGTCGTACAGGATCTTTGCGCGGGGGTGATGGTCCACCACGTCGAGGAAGCGCTCGAAGGTCGCGCCGTCGTGCAGGTCCTCGCCCGGGTGGATCTCGAAGCACAGGTCCACGCCGCAGGCGTCGAACGCATCCAGGATGGGACGCCAGCGGCGGCCGAGTTCGGCGAAGGCTTCGTCCACCAGCCCCGGCGGGCGTTGCGGCCAGGGATAGAAGTAGGGCCAGGCCAGCGCGCCGGAGAAGGTGGCGTGCGCCGCCAGCCCAAGACGCTCGCTGGCCTTGGCCGCGAGCATCAACTGCTCCACCGCCCAGGCTTGGCGGGCAGCCGGATCGCCACGCTTGTCCGGCGGCGCGAACCCATCGAACAGGCTGTCATAAGCGGGATGGACCGCGACCAGCTGCCCTTGCAGGTGGGTGGACAGCTCGGTGATCTGCAGGCCATGCCCGGCCAGCATGCCGGCGATGTCGTCGCAGTAGGCCTGGCTGCGCGCCGCCTCGGCCAGATCGAACAGGTGGGGCGCGCTGGTGGGTACTTGTACGCCAGAATAGCCCAGCCCCGCGGCCCAGCCGGACAGCGTGTCCAGCCGATCAAAAGGAGGTGTGTCGCCGATGAACTGCGCCAGGAACAGCGCTGGACCCTTGAGCGTTTTCAAGAGGATTCGCCCTCGATGCAATCGATTGCATTATCCTAGCAGGGGCATTTGAAAGACCCGTTGTGCACTGCACAGCGGAAGGAAGAGGTAACGCCATGGCCACCATCTACGACATTGCAAAGCACGTCGGCGTCTCGGCCGGCACGGTGTCGCGCGCGCTGTCCCGACCGGAGAAAGTGCTGCCGGCCACGCGCACGCGCATCGAGCAGGCCGCCGCCGCCTTGGGCTATGTCCCCAACACGGTGGCCAGAACGCTCAAGACCCAGCGCAGCGGCAAGATACTGGTCACCGTGCCGGACATCGCCAACCCGTTCTTCGCCCAGATCCTGCAGGGCGCGGAGGACGCGGCGCAGGCCGTTGGCTACGCTGTACTGCTGGGCGATACCCAGAACCTGCCCGAGCGCGAGGAGCGCTACGCGCAGATGCTCCGGCGCAACGAGGCCGACGGCCTGATCGTGCTGGGGCATCGCCTCCCGCCTACGGCACGTGACATCGTCCAGCAGCAGGGCATTGCCGCGCCGGTGGTCAACGGCTGCGAGTTCGATCCCGCGCTGGGCATCCCCAGCGTCCACATCGACAACGCGGCCGCCGCGCGCGCGGTGATGGACCACTTGTATGGCCTGGGACACGAGCGCATCGCCGTCGTGGGGGGGCCGCCGGACAATCCCCTGCACCAGCAGCGACTGGAAGGGGTTCGGGCAGCCGGCAAGGCGCGCGGTCGCCTGCGTCACCTGAGCGTTGTCCCGGGTGACTTCTCCGTGGAATCCGGGCATGCAGCCGGGGTGGCGCTGTTGACCAGCGCGACGGTGCCGACCGCCGTGTTCTGCTTCAGCGACCAGATGGCGCTGGGCGTCCTGGCCGCCTGCCGGGACAGGGGCATCCGCGTACCGCAGGACCTGTCCATCGTCGGCTTCGACGACCTGGCGTCTTCCCAATACCTCACGCCGCCGTTGACGACCATCCGGCAACCCATGCGGGAGATCGGCGAGCGTTCGGTCAAGCTGCTGCTCGCCATCATCGAACGGATTGATGTGCCGCTCCAGCAAACGCTGGATTTCAGCATGATGGTACGGGGCTCGACTGCCGCGCCCCGGGAGTAGGGGACGGCAGGCCAAACCGGTAGAGCCACCCCATGGGTGGCTGCACGTGGAATTGGATCGGCACCGCAGCCACCCATGGGGTGGCTCTACAATCGGTTCGCGCTCGCCTCTTCCGGCGCCGCGCGCATCGGCGGGCGCCGGCACGGTGCAGGCCCTGCCTCCGCAGTCCGGCACGCGCGTTCCTTGAACAGCACTTTCAGGTTGCCCGCAGCGGCCGGTGCCGCATCCACTACCATGGGCCACCTGCCAGGATGCGCCGCCATGTCCCTTGTGATCCCCACCTTGCCCAAGCCCCCCACCGCCCGCATCGCGGCCTGGTTGCTGATGTTGCTGGGGATGTGGCTGGCACTCAAGCTGGGCCTGGTGGTGACGCTGCTGTCGGGGCTGCTGGTGTTCCACCTGACCCATCTGCTGGCCTCCACCGTTGAGGGCAAGTTGCCGCCAGGGCGCGCGCGTGCCTACTCGGTGATCGTGCTGTCGGCGCTGATCATCGGCGTGCTGGCACTGGCCGCGATCGGCATCGCCTCGTTCTTCCGCACCGAAACCGGCGGACCCGATGCGCTGCTGATGCGCCTCATGGACATCCTCAATACCTCCCGCCACCAGGTGCCGGCGCTGCTGCAGCCCTACATTCCCGAGGACCTGCAGGCGCTGCGCACGGCGGTGAACGACTGGGCCGCCACCCACCGCCAGCAGCTCGGCATCGCCGGCACGTCGGTAGTGCAGATCAGCGTGCGGGTGCTGATCGGCATGGTGCTGGGCGCGATGATCGCGCTATACGACGAACTGCCGCTGCCGAAGATGGGGCCGCTGGCGCAGGAACTGATCGGGCGCACCTCGCGGCTGGCCACCGCGTTCCGCCAGGTGGTATTTGCGCAGGTGAAGATCTCGCTGCTCAACACGCTGTTCACCGCGATCTTCCTGCTGGTGGTGCTGCCGCTGTTCGGCGTGCATGTGCCGCTGTCCAAGACGCTGGTGCTGATCACCTTCCTGGCTGGCCTGCTGCCGGTGGTGGGCAACATCATCTCCAACACGGTGATCACCATCGTCGCGCTGTCGGTGTCGTTCTACGTGGCGATGGCCGCGCTGTTGTACCTGGTGGTCATCCACAAGCTGGAGTACTTCCTCAACGCGCGCATCGTCGGCGGTGAGATCCAGGCGCGCGCGTGGGAGCTGCTGCTGGCGATGCTGGTGATGGAGGCCGCGTTCGGTCTGCCGGGGTTGGTGGCTGCGCCGGTGTTCTACGCGTATATCAAGCGCGAATTGCTGGACCAGCGCTGGATTTGAGGAAGGCCGGCCACGCAGGGCGTGGCGCTACCGTGCAGGCGGCGCCGCATGGCCTGGCGGTAGCGAACGTGAGGTAACGACACGCGGTAGCCAACACCGCGGCACGCGTGGATGGATTTACCGAGGGACCGGCCGCCCCGGCGTGATCGCCTTGCTGCGCCGGTACTCCGCACGGCTGGTCTGGTAACGCGCGATGCTCTGCCCCAGCTCATCCAGCGCGCCGGCCGGCATCCACAACTGCTGCGTGCCACGGGTCATCGCGGTGTACGCCGCGCGCACCGGGTTGTGCGCGTAGCCACGGCCGAAGCCGGTGCGGAAGCAGCACATCGACATCGCCACCTGCGCGAACTCGGTGTTCTTGGCGTGCTCGACCAGCATCAACTGCAGTGGGGCCTCGTGGAAGGCGGCCAGGCGCTGGGTCAGTTCGATGAAGCGGTCGCGGTTGTAGCCGCGCATGAACATGCGCGGGATCTGCGGCATGTCCTGTTCGTTGCACTCGGCCAACAGCGCTTCCCAGCGCTGGCTGCTGCCGCCGTGCGAGGTCATTTCGCGATAGGCCTCTTCGCCGCGGTTCACCTCGCGGCCCACGCTGGACAGTGTGTCCGGATGCACGCCAAAGGTGACCCCCGCTGCCGCCAGCCGCTGCGCTTCTTCCAGCAGCCGCCACGGATTGCCGTAGACGCGCGCGCCACTACCGGGCACATCGTCCCATGCGAGGTAGGTTCTGGCCAGTGTCGGCTGGTCGGGCGAACCGGCGAATGGCCCGTCGAAATAGCCGGTGGCATCCAGCGCCACGGTCTCGTTGACCAGTTGCTCGACCATCGGGCCCTGGCGCACCGAATGCACGATCTCCAGTTTCATGCCGGTGGCAAAGCGCGGTGAGCGTCCGACCAGGCGCTGGTTGGGATCGCCCAGGCTGATCACCGAGCCTTCGTAGCCGGACAGCAGTGCCTTCCATGCCGGGCTCATGTCGTGGCCTTCGTCGATCAGCAGGGTGCCCCAGGTGGCCGGGATCTTCGCCCCGTGCAGCGCCAGCCATTTGCCGATGTGGTCGACGTTGAGGCTGAGCAGCGTGGCTTTCTGCAGCACCGGATCGAACATGCAGCGCCACACATGCTCGGCCGCCGCGATGTAAGGACCTGCATCGATCATCGCCCACGGCAGCGCGCGCACGAAGTGGCGCGGCTCCAGGCGTTCGCCCGGCGAGCGGCACCAGCTCGCGATGCCGTCGAAGGCCACGCGCAGCACGCTGGTCGGCGGTTGGTTGCCGATCGGCTGCAGGCCGATGCGCTGGGCGATATCGCGGAAAGAGGCCTTGCTGATCTGGAAGGTCGGGCGATAGGCGGTACCGAGGATGCCCTGGCGGAACGCGCTGCCGGCAACCTGGTTGGCGAAGCTGATCTGCGAGAGGATTTCCACCGGCAGCGCACCGCTCAGCCGGCGCCGGAAGGCCTGCACCTGGCTGGGGCGCGGGGCGATGTAGGTGTAGCGCCGGGTCGCGCTGTCCAGCAGCTGGAGGATCAGGTGGGTCTTGCCGGCGCCCGCATAGGCGTCCAGGTCGATGTGCTCATCGTCGTTGGCCACGATCGCGCGCAGCGCGCGGGCCTGTTCGGCGGTGTAATCGTGGGTGCGCTCGACGTAGGCGGGCGCCTGCAGGGCGTCGCCGCCGGTCGCGTCCTGGGCGTCCGGGTCCACCGCCGCATCGGTGTAGAAGCGGATCGTGTGCGGCTCCAGCGTGGTGCGGCAGGCAGCCTGGAACGGGTCCACCGGGTAGTCGTCCGGCGACAGCTGGCAGAACTGCTGCACCACCGCCTCCGGGCCCAGCACCACGCCCTGCAGGGCCAGCGCCTCCAGCCAGTCGTTCAGGCGCGTCGGCAGGCGGGGCGCCAGCGCATGGAACTGCGCGGCGGCAGCGTCCGGATGCGCGGCAAACAGCCCGCACGCCTGCTCGATCAGCCGGGTCAGTGCAGCGCTGTGATGGGTTTTGCCCTGGCACAGCGCGGCGGCGAACAGCCCGGCACGCTCCAGCGCGGTGGCCGGGATCTGCGCACCTTCAAGAAACGCAGCAACCGCTGAGGAGGTCAGCGGCAGGAAATACACAGATTGGGTCGGCAGGGGCATTGCAGGGGGGATCGGACGGCTGCCGGCAAGGTAGCAGATGCACCCCGGCTGCGCGCAGAACGGGGCGTCCTGTCGCAGGCGAGCGCGGCGTTGACGGTGTGCCGGCCCTGCGCTGACCCACCGCGGTCACATCGCGCTGCCCACCGGCGCGGTGCGGCGTGCTTCCTGCGCGGCCTTTACCTGGCGCCACCATGGCGTGCCTGGCTGCGGTGCATCCAGGTCCAGGCGCTCGCCCATGCCCGGCGTGGCCAGCGCGATCGAACGCTGTGCGGCCAGTGCGCTGACCCGTTCGAACGGCTCGTCCCATTGGTGCAGGGCCAGGTCGAAGGTGCCGTTGTGGATGGGCAGCAGCCAGCGCCCGCGCAGGTCTTGATGGGCCTGCACGGTCTGTTCGGGCTGCATGTGCACGAACGGCCACTTGGCATCGTAGGCGCCGGTTTCGATGAAGGTGACATCGAACGGCCCGTAGCGCTCGCCGATGCGTTTGAAGCCATCGAAATAGCCGGTGTCGCCGCTGAAGAACAGGCGCAGTCCGTCATCGAGGATCACCCAGGACGCCCACAGCGTGCGATCGCGGTCGCGCAGGCCGCGACCGGAGAAATGCTGGGCTGGCGTTGCGGCAAAGCGCACCCCGTCCACCTCGGTTTCCTGCCACCAGTCCAGCTGGCGCACGCGCTCGCGCGGTACGCCCCAGGCGATCAGCCGGTCGCCGACGCCCAGCGGGGTGAGGAACACGTCGGCCCGGGTGGCCAGGTACTTGATGGTGGCGCGGTCGAGGTGGTCGTAATGGTCGTGCGAGAGCACTACGCCGCGGATGGGCGGCAGCGCATGCAGCGCGATCGGGGGCGCGTGGAAACGCTTGGGGCCCATCCACTGCACCGGTGAGGCGCGCTTGGAGAACACCGGATCGGTCAGCCACCAGCCGCCGCGCAGTTTCACCAGCAGGGTCGAATGGCCCAAGCGGTACAGGCTGTGCTCGGGCGCCTGGGCCAGTTCGGCGGCGGTGATCGCACGCACCGGCGGCGCCTGCGGGGGCGTGGTGCCGGCAGGGCGGTCGAACAGGAACTCCCACAGCAGTTTGAGCGTACCGGTCACGGTTTCCTTCGGCTTGGGGGCGGCGTTGGTGAAGTGGCCGCCGTGCATCTGCGGCGAGGCGTCATGGTTGGCGATAGGCAAGGTCAGGGTCATCCCGAGAATTACGGTGAGGGTGAAGGCGACGGCAAGCAGGGGGAGGGCTCTCATGCGCCACCTTCAGGCTTATGAGTGTTCAGGCACTCATTTATTGGGTCAAAGCTACGAATCAACGTTGGATGCCTTTCCAGAACAGGTCGAAGCCGGCCTGCTGCAACTGCTGCCGCTGGTCGGGTGCGGCGGCCATCGCTTCCAGCGTGGTCTCCAGCAGGTTGATCAGCACCCGGCCCAGGTAGAACGGCAGGCGCTGCGGATCGATGTGGTCGGCCAGGCGGGTTTCCAGCGACTGCAGCATGCTGCCGAAGAGGCCGGCGCACTGGGTGCGGGTCTGTTCGCTGATGCGCTCGGACACCTTCAGCTGGCGCAGCGCCATGCGGTCCACCGGGTAGGCCGAGCCCCAGGCGACCAGCGCGTACCAGGCGTGCTGCAACAGGTCATGGGCATCGGCGTCGGCGGGGAAGTCGGTGGCCAGCGCCTGCGACAGCCGGGTTTCCAGGCGGACGAACAGCGCGTTGAGCAGCGCGTCCTTGGTCTCGAAGTAGGTGAACACCGTGCCTTCGGCGACCTTGGCCGCGCGCGCGATCTGCGCCGTGGACGCGCCAATGCCCTGCGCGGCCACCCGTTGGGCGGCAGCGTCCAGGATTGCATCGCGTTTCTGTTCGCTGAGCGGGCGGGCCATGGGAATGAGTAAGTGAGTGCTTGCTCATTTATAGTCCGGGCGCGGTTGCGCTGCAAGTGCAGGCGAAGGTCTGGCCGGGATCCGTTCAGCCCCGGCGCTTGCCGGCTGTCGGCGAGACACGGGACCATGCCGGCCTGTCTGCCGAGCCTGGAAGCCCCGCGATGCCTTCTGCCCCGATCACGCTGCGCACGCCACGCCTGCTGCTGCGCCGACAGACCGAGGCCGATTTTCCCGCCTACCGGGCGTTCCTGGCCTCGCCCCGTGCGGTGGGCCTGGGCGGTCCCTTCGACCTGCGGGCGGCGTGGGGGATGTTCTGCCACGACCAGGCCTGCTGGCAGTTCTTCGGGCACGGCGCGCTGATGATCGAGCGGACCGACAACGGCCAGTGCATCGGCCAGGTCGGCATCAATGACGGCCCGCTGTTCCCGGAAAAGGAACTCGGCTGGCTGCTGTACGACGGCCACGAGGGAAAAGGCCACGCCACCGAGGCGGCGACGGCGATGCGCGACTGGGCCTTCGACACCCTCGGCCTGGCGACGCTGGTCAGCTGCGTGTCTGCGGACAACCCGTCCTCGGCCGGCGTCGCCCGGCGGCTGGGCGGCGTGCTGGATGCCACTGCCGTGCGTAGCGACCCAGGCGATCAGGTGTACCGCTACCCGCGCTGATTTACAGGCGACTGCCGTCCGGGTGCATTGTCATCGCCTCCGGCGGGGTCTATAACGCGGTCAGGCCCCCTTGCTGGACGCCCCGCGATGCCACTCAACGCCGCCGTTCCCGCTGACGCCACGTCCGCCTCGCAACAGATCGATGCCAGGATCGCCAGCCTCGACGACTGGCGCGGCAAGACCTTGGCGACCCTGCGCCGCATCATCAAACAGGCCGATCCCCAGGTCGTGGAAAGCGTGAAGTGGCGGGGCGTGCCGGTCTGGGAGCACGACGGCATCCTGTGCACCGGAGAAACCTACAAGACCGCGGTGAAGATGACCTTCGCCAAGGGCGCGGCGCTGGACGATCCCACCGGTCTGTTCAATGCCAGCCTCGAGGGCAACACACGGCGGGCGATCGACGTGCATGAAGGCGAGCGGATCGACACGGCGGCGTTGAAGGCGCTGATCCGTGCGGCAGTGGAATTGAATGTGGCCGGCAAGGCCGCGAAGGCGGGACGCGCTGTCGTGCCGACCGGAACGAACAAAGCAGCGGCGAAGAAGACGACGGCAGGAGCCAAGAGCACGCCCGCGGCGAGCAGCGCTCCTGCGGCAAGGAAGGTCGCTGCGACGCGTGCATCGCGTCCGCCCACGCCATAGCGCACTGCGGGGGCGCGACGTCGCCGGCATATGCCTTTCGTTCATATGACAGATGCGCGGTGGCAGGCGCGGACGGTTTCGGCAAAGATGGTGCGCTGCACGTCCGCCGCGAGGCGGGCGCTGCAGTCTCCCCCTGTTGAAACTGGAAGTGCCTGTGCTGAGTGTTGTTGGTGTGCTGCTCGCGTTGTACGTGGTGTGGCGTGTGATCTGGCCGATGCGGATGGCGCTGTCGGTACGTGGCCCGCTTGGATTGCTGGTGGTGGCGCTGGCGTTGCACCATCGCATCGTGGCCCGCTTTGCCGGGACCATGGCGTCGCCGGAGATTCCCAAGGCGGTGATCGCGGTGCTGGCTACCGGCTTTACCGCACTGCTGCTGGGCGCCGTGTTGCTGCTGCTGATCGATGCCGCGCTGCTGGGCGCACGCCTGCTGCGCCGCCCGCGTGGCGTGGCCGCATTGCGCACCGCATGGCTGCGGCCCGGCGCGATGGGCGTGGCACTGCTGTTGTCCGCCTATGGC
Source organism: Stenotrophomonas sp. P5_A9 (assembly GCF_056400525.1). NCBI lineage: Bacteria > Pseudomonadati > Pseudomonadota > Gammaproteobacteria > Lysobacterales > Lysobacteraceae > Stenotrophomonas > Stenotrophomonas sp. P5_A9. Next base: position 15,523 of record NZ_JBFULC010000021.1, on the reverse strand, counting down.
ATCTGGCAGGGCATGGCTGTCCCGCAGACGCGACAGATTGAGGTGGTCATCGATGACCTGCCGCAGGCGTTCGACGGTTACCGCGTGCTGCAGCTGACCGATATCCACGCCAGCCGCCTGCTCACCGGCCGTTGGGTGTCCAAGGTGGTGGCCAACAGCAATGCGCTGAAGCCGGACCTGGTGGTGATCACCGGCGATCTCATCGACGGCAGCGTGGCCGCACGCGCGGCCGATTTCGCCCCGCTGGCGCAGTTGCGTGCCCCCGATGGCGTCATCGCGATCACCGGCAATCACGAGTATTACGCGCAGTACACCGCCTGGATGCAGGCCTTCCGCGCGCAGGGCATGCAGGTGCTGGAAAACAGCCACGTGGCAGTGACGCGCAAGGACGCTGCGCTGACCATCGCCGGGGTGACCGATCCAGTGGCGGCCAACTACGGGCTGCCACTGCCGGACATCACTGCCGCACTCGCCGGTGCCGATCCCGCCGCGCCGGTGATCCTGCTCGACCATCGCCCGGGCGCGGCGCGCGTCAACGCCGCCCACGGAGTGAAGCTGCAGTTGTCCGGGCATACCCACGGTGGCCACATCGTCGGCATGGACCAGCTGGTGAAGCGTGCCAACAACGGCTATGTCTCCGGCCGCTACGAGGTCGATGGCATGACCCTGTATGTCAGCAACGGTGCCGGCCTGTGGCCGGGGTTTCCCGCGCGGATCGGCGTGCCGTCGGAAATCACGTTGATCACGCTGCGGCGGGGCCACGCCACGCATTGACGTCATGCGGGTCGATACCCGTGGAGGTGGTGTTCATGTGCATCGGACGTCAGCGGCACAGGGATGCGATGGGCGCTGGCTGTCATATGACAGTCATGCCGCAGTGAAAGAATTTTAACGACCGGGCAGCAGCCGTCCACCGACTGCCCTGCCGTTTCAATCCCCTCTTTCCCTGCGAGCACCGCGCCGTCCGGCACGGTGGTTCGTGCCTGCCTGAGCGCTTGAACCATGAAGAAGACCCTGTTGGCCGCCGCCGTGATCCTGGCCATGACGCCGGCGGCCTGGGCGGACGATGCTGCCCCGGCGGCGGTGCCGCGTAACGACACTCCCACCGATCTGGACGCGGTGTCGGTGATCGGTCGCGGGCAAGCGCGCCAGGTGCAGCGCATCACCGCGCAGAACCTGGACATCCTGCCGCCGGGCACGAGCCTGCAGAAGGCGATCAACATCCTGCCGGGCGTCAATGCGCAGTCGGCCGATGCGCTGGGCACCAATGAGCAGTCGATGACCCTGAGCCTGCGCGGCTTCAACGCCACGCGGCTGGGTTACACGCTGGACGGCGTGCCGCTCGGCGATGGCGCGTACAACAACTACAACGGCCTCACCATCAACCGCGCGCTGATCAGTGAGAACATGGCCGGTGCGGAACTGGCAGTAGGCATCGGCAGCCTCGGTACGCCGTCCACCAGCAACCTGGGCGGCACGCTCGGCTATACCTCCAACAACCCACTGGCGACGATGGGCGGACGGTTGGTGCAGACCTTCGGCAGCGACAGCAACCGCCGCACCTTCGTCCGCGCCGATACCGGCGAGCACAACGGTTTCTCGGCCTATGTGTCGGGCATGAACGCGGGCTCGGACATGTGGAACGACCAGAGCGCCTACAACCAGTCGACCACCAGGCAGTTCAACGCCAAGGGTGTCTGGAACTTCGGCAACGGCCGCATCGCCGCCTTCGTCGATACCTCGCGCACCTCGCAGGCCGACTATTTCTATCTGTCCAAGAATGAAATGGCGCGCGGACTGGGCTGGGATTGGGGCGGCTATGCGCCGGACTGGAACAAGGCCGTGGCCAAGGCCTACTGCAACACCGCCACCTACGTGAAGGCCAAGTGCGACGCGTCCGGACCGGACCGCGATGCGGACGGGGCGTTCACCGCCGGGCAGATCCTGCGCGACGACAACCTGTACTACCTGTCCGGTGACTTCTTCCCCAGCGATGGCTTCAGCGTGCACGCGCTGGCCTACCACCACGACGACCATGGCGAAGGCCACAACTGGAACAGCGGTGCATGGTCCAACAAGGGCACGCCGCAGGAAGTGCCGATCATCTTCCGCAACACCGTCTACGAGATCGACCGCAACGGTGCCACGCTGTCCTTCGACTGGGACCTGGGCGCGCACCACATCGAAGGTGGCCTCTGGTACGAGCGCAATGAAAGCAGCGCCGAGCGCTATCAGACCGCGGTCACCGGCCCGCGCGACCTGAGCGGCATGAACAGCACCCAGGCCGACGTCGGCGTGTTCGCCCAGCGCACCCGATGGGAAACCAAACAGGTCTATCTCCAGGACACCTGGCGCCTGCTCGACGACCGGCTCACCGTGCAGTTCGGGATCAAGAGCCCGCACGTCACCTCCGACGCGCAGGCGCTGCCGGGCACCGCCAGGACGCCGATCGCGGCCAGCTCCAACAACCAGTTCGCCACCGGGCGGTTGAAGATGCGCAAGTCCGCGCTGCCCAGCGTGGGTGCTAATGTCCGCCTGACCGACAGCCAGGAACTGTTCGCCAGCTATGCCGAGAACATCGCGATGTTCCAGGGCGGCTTCAAGCTTGGGCCGCAGGCGGTGAGCCAGGCCACATGGAATGCGCAGGGCGATCTCAAGCCGGAACAGTCGCGTTCCTTTGAAGCTGGTTACCGCTACGTCGGCGATACCCTGCAGGCCTCGCTGGCCGCCTACACGGTGCGCTTCGACAACCGCCTGCTGCAGTACAACCCCTGCGATTCGCGCCAGCCGGTGGGGCCGAGCTGCGGCAATCGTTTCTACAATGCCGGTGGGGTGGACAGCCGCGGTGCGGAGTTGACCGTGGTGTGGACGCCCAATGAGCACGTCAGCTGGTACAACTCGGCCTCGCTGAACCGCTCGACCTACCGCTCCGATTACGTCCAGGCCGGCGTGGTGCAGCCGATCGACGGCAAGATCCAGACCGACACGCCCAAGCAGATGTTCGCCAGCGAGATCACCTGGCGCGACCACGGCTGGTTTGCCACGCTGCGGGGCAAGTACACCGGCGAGCGCTTCTACACCTACACCAACGACCAGGGCTTTGGCGGGTTCACCGTGTTCGATGCGTCCGGCGGCTACGACTTCGGTCGGATCGGTTTCGCCCAGGGGGTGCGACTGTCGGTCAACGTCACCAACCTGACCGACAAGCGCTATGCCAGCAACCTGGATTCCAGCGTGTTCGCACCGAGCGACCCGACCGGCTCGATCTACGTCTTCCACGCCTCCGCACCGCGCCAGGTGTTCGGGACGGTCGATGTCCGCTTCTGATGGCAGGCCATGGCAGCGCGGCGTGGCGTGGATTGGGCTGCTGGCAGTGATGGCGGGGCCGGTCTTCGCGGCGGCCCCGATGTCTTCCGACGTGTCTTCGGACATGCCGGTACTGGTGGCTTCCGGCGTGCTGCCGGCCGGCACCCTGGATTTTCTCGGCGATACGCTGGGATCGTTTTCGTCGCTGGCCGTAGATGCCGCGCGCTGGAAGCGCACCGCTGACGGCTACCGCGGCGTGCTGTGGACGCTGCCTGATCGCGGCCGCAACGATCCCGATGCCGGCCTGTTCTACGACTACGCCGGGCGCCTGGAACGCCTGCAGCTGCGGATTGAGAAGGGCACGGGGGAGCGCGTCGGCAAGGTGACCCTGACTCCCGACGGCGGGCTGTTGCTGCGTGACTTCAACGGGCAGCCCTTCACCGGCGCGGATCCGGGCGAGCACACCGTGACGCAGAACGGCATCCTGCTGCCATCGCCCGCGCAGGGCGTGGGCGCGGGCAGGATATCGCTGGACGCCGAATCGCTGCAGTTCACCGCCGATGGGCATTTCTACATCGGCGACGAGTACGCCGCGCACGTGTACTACTTCGCCCCCGATGGTCGTCTGCAGGGGGTCATCGTGCCGCCGCCGGCGGTGCAGCCCCGGCGCGAGGGGCGGGTCATGTTCGATTCGCGCCGTGCGCCGGACAGTGGCCGGCGCAACAACCAGGGCGTGGAGGGCATGGGTCTGTCGCCCGACGGACGCCGCCTGTTCGTCGCGCTGCAGAGCGCATTGGTGCAGGACACCGCCACGGGCGACGCCAGCGGCCGCGTCAACACCCGGGTGATGGTCTACGACGTGAGCCGCGATCCGCTGCCCACCCAGCCGATCGGCCACTATGTGCTCCAGCTGCCCACCTATGCGCACGATGGCAAGGGCCGGCAGGACCGCACCGCCGCCCAGAGCGAGCTCCGCGCCCTGGACGACCATCGCTTTCTGCTGCTGGCCCGCGATGGCAACGGGCTGGGCAGCGACTCGCGCGATCCCATCGTCTACAAGTCGGTGCTGCTGGTCGATACCCGCGGTGCCAGCAACCTGGCGGCCAGTGCGTATGAGCAGGGCATCACGTCGGTTCTGGCGCAGCGCGACAGCACCGCGTTGAAGCCCGGCATCGTGCCGGCGCGCAGCCGCGTGCTGTTGGATCTGCTCGACCCGGTGCAGCTGGCCCGCGCCCGGCTGGACATAGACACCGCCCAGGGCGCGCATGCCGCACTGCTGTCGGAGAAGTGGGAGGCGATGGACCTGCTGCCGACGCTGGACCCCAAGCGCCCGGATGAGCGGCTGCTGATGGTGGGCAACGACAACGATTTCATCGCACGCCACTGCGTGATGCAGGGTCACGCCTGCGACAGTGCCTACGACAACGACAATCGGGTGCTGGTGTATCGGTTGACGTTGCCCGCGCCGACGCCTGATCCGCACTGAGCCGCTCGTCAGCTTGGCAAGCGCGCGTGGAATTGCGAGGCTTGCACTTTCAGGTGAAGGGCGGGTGCGGATGAAAGCGATGTACACAGGTCTCGGGGCGATGATGGTGCTGGCCACGGCCAGCGGCTGCGTGACGCAGGGCGATGCGCTGCACCGCGCGCCTGCGGCGGCTCCAGCGGTAACCGGTGTGGTGCTGCCCGATACCGAAAGCTGGAGCGTGCACGACCCGGCCGGACGCGATTACCCGATCTGGGTGGCGTTGCCGGCCAGCTATGCAGCCCACCCCGAGCGGCGCTACCCGGTGCTGTACGTGACCGACGCGCTGTACAGCTTTCCGCTGGTGCGCAGCATCCGCAACCTGGTCGGGCAGGGGGGCAACAACCTGGAGGACTTCATTCTGGTCGGGTTGCCGCCGCAGCAGGGCCTGACCTCCAAGCAGAGCCGCTCGCGCGATTACACCCCGACCCGTCCGGTACGCCGCAACGACGACGACTACAGCGATGACGTGGTCTACGGCGGCGCGGCGCACTATCGCGATTTCCTCGCCGCGCATGTGCTGCCGGCGGTGGACGCGCGTTACCGTACCGACCCGGCGCGGCGCAGTTTCGCCGGTCATTCCTATGGCGGCCTGTTCGGCAGCTTCGTGCTGGTCACGCGGCCGGAGATGTTCCAGACCTACATCCTGTCCAGTCCGTCGCTGTGGTTCGACAACCATGTGATCGACCAGCTCGAGCAGGCCTACGCGCAGCAGCATCGCGCGCTGCCGGCGCGGGTACTGCTGGCGATCGGCAGCTTTGAGACCATCAAGCCCGAGCCGCGCTACTTCACCCGCAACGACATGCTCAAGGACAACCAGGCCTTCGCCGATCGCCTGCGCCAGCGCGGCTACGAAGGGCTGCAGGTGGATACCTCGGTGATCGACGGCGAGGACCATCTCACTGTGTATCCCACGACGTTGACCCGCAGCCTGTTGCAGGTATTCCCGGGCAGCGAGCCGTACGACGGGGGTTGAGCCTCTGCCGGCCGGGTCAGGCCGCCCCGGCCGCCGGCTGCAGCGCCGTTGCCCGCACCAGCTCAGGCGCCAGCGCATGGGCAACGGCCATGCGCAGCATGGCCGGGCTGACATGGCGGCGGTGGACCCGGTTGATGGCTGCCATGTAGAGCCGACCGAAGCGGTTGTGGGCGCGCACCCGGGTTCCGAGTGCGACCACGGCGGCACCATCGAGCAGCAACTGCACACGCACGCACGAGCGGAACCGCAGGTGGCGGTCGTCGGCACCCAGCAGCACCTCGGCACTGCGATCGTCGTTGGAGCGCGACTGCGCATGCACGGGGAAGCGCTGCGCGAACCGTTCGCCGCGGTCATCGGACAGCAGTGACGACACCGGGCATCCCAGCGGCGAGGTGCGCAGCTGCAGCGGCGCGACCAGCACGTTGCGCAGCGCCATCAAGCGGCCCACGCTCGGCGGCGGATTGCACACGAACCCTTCCAGCACCGCCTCCAGCACCGCCGCGGCCGAATGGCTGCCGACACTGCGCGGGGGCAGGGTCAGCGTGGTGTAGTCCTCGTGGTCGAAATCGTCTGCCAGTGCCTGCTTCAGCAGGGAGTCGGTGGGTGCGGAAGCGTCGGTGCGGATGGGATGGGCGGCGGCCCTGCGGCCGATGTAGCCATGGGCCGGCCGCAGCCAGGCCAAGCGGCTGCGTGCACGCCCGACCAGGTCGCGGCTGTACGCGCAAAGACCGGCCAACGCTGTCCGTGCCGGTGAGCGCAACGACAGGCTCACCACCGGCAGCCGCGTCATGTCGGTCTGCGCCAGCAGCTGCTGCAGTGCCGGTGGCAGCGTCTCGGTGAGGCTGGGAATGTCGGCTGCACCGGCGTCGATGCGCGCGCGCTGCTGCGCGGTCAACGCACCGCTGCGCTCGTTGGCATGGCACGACAGCGCGAAGAGCGCCGGGTGGCGCGGATGCCGCGACACGAACTGGTGCCAGGTGCCGCAGCCGAAGCGCACGGTAAACAGGCAGTCCGGCGGGATATCCACGCACCGCAGCGCATGCAGGAACGCGGCGGGATCCTGCTTCAGCTGCGCGTCGGATGCCGTGGAAAACCGCAGTTGCGCACCCCCACTGCCGGCGATGGCGGTGAACATGCGTGGCCCGGCATGGCGATGAAAGGGATGCCCGTGCCCGCCCACCGAGAATGAGTACAGCGAGGAGGCGTCATCGTGCGCCAGGTGCATGCCGCCCAGGCGCGCGGACGGTTCGTCCAGGGCGTCGATGAAACGCGGATGCGCCGCCTGACGGACCCCTGCATCGCGGACCAGCTGGTCGCCGGCACCGATGCCGAGCTGGGCGATCAATGCCACTTCCACCGGGCTGCCTCCGCCACAGGAGGGCAGGCTGACACTGGGGAACGAGTGACTCACACGGGTGGTGTCCAGCATGACGATCTCCTTGTCGTTGGATGGTTCACTTCACGTGGCAGGCTTGCGTCGCGCACGGGCGCGGCTTTCGCGCTGCAGCGGGCCACCGACCGGGCAGACCTCGGCGGCCCACGCGAACAGCGTGTTTGCGAGCCTGTCGGGCACCTGCCGGAAGTAGACGAACTGGCCGCGTTTCTCACGCTCGATCAAGCCGGCGTCCTCCAGGATGCGCAGGTGGCTGGACAGTGCCGGCTTGCTGAAATCGAACCGCTCGCCCAACTCACCTGCACTCAGCTCGCCCCCGTTGAGGTAGGCCAGGATCTGCCGGCGGGCGGTGGAGGCAAGGGCTTCGAAGATGCGGTCCATGGCTGGTAATTAACTAATTCGTTAACTAATGGTTGCCCGGTGGCGCCGCGTTGTCAAGCCGCGTACGACGTCCCGGCGGGCTGCGCGGTACGCGCCTGACGCCGGTTCCGCGCATACTCGGCACGGACACACCACGGAAGGAGTCTGATGCGTACGCTGTCCTTGTCTTGTGCCGTGATCCTCGGCACGGCGTTCGGCGCCGGGTGCACGGGTGAGGTCATGTATGCCGCCTACCCCGATAGGGCCGCCGCGATCCGTCACGACGCGGTAGGACGTGGCTGGATTCCAGCGTGGATCCCCGCCAGCGCGACGGATCTGCGCGAAGCGCATGATCTGGACACCAATGAAAGTGCGTTGAGCTTTGAGACGGGCCCCGAGCGCTGGCTTCCGCCTGGGCAGTGTCGCTTGGTGGCGAAAGATGGGGTGATCCCGAGCGCGTTCCGACTGCACCCGTGGCCGTCGTTGGAGGTCCTACTGGCCCACTATCGCGTGAGCCGCTGCGACGAGCCGGAGGCAGCCACCGAGAGTTTCCTGGCCATACCGCGGGAGGGTGGGCGAGCGCTGTTCTGGCGCGTGCATCGCCGTTGAGAATCGCGTGTGGGCCACCGTCCGAAGTGGTGGGTGACAAGGCGGGGCCACGCCGTGGAACGCACGCGTGAAGGCCACGACAGCATCCCTGCACGGCGCAGTCACCGGCGCGCGCCGACGCTGGAACCCTGTTCCCTGCCTGGATGCGCCATGACCACCCTGACCCTGCCCGAACTGGCCAAGAAGATGGCCAACATCGACTTCACCATGCTGCAGACCCGCGCCGAGAATGGCGAAATCGCCGGACGTCCGATGAGCAACAACGGCGACGTCGACTACGACGGCGACAGCTGGTTCTTCACTACCGAAGACACCGACATGGTCCGGGAGATCCAGCAGGATCCGAAGGTGGCGCTGAGCTTCACCGGCAGCAAGTCACTGCTCGGCAAGCCGCCTTTGTTCGTGGCGGTGCAGGGCAGGGCCACGCTGATCCGCGACAAGGCGATCATGCAGCAGCACTGGGTGAAAGACCTGGAGCGCTGGTTCGAGCAGGGCGTGGACTCGCCCGGGCTGGTGCTGATCCAGGTTGCCGCCAGCCGCATCCACTATTGGGATGGCGAAGACCAGGGCGAGATCCTGCGCTGAGCGATGGCCGGCATGCCCGCCTTGAACGTACCCCGGATCGGTTGCGCCGGATGGTCCATTCCAAGCCGTTATGCCGGCCTGTTCGGCCCGGGCGAGAGCATGCTTGCCCGCTACGCCACGCGGTTCACTGCCGTGGAGATCAACTCCTCGTTCTACCGTCCGCACCAGCGCAAAACGTATGAGCGCTGGGCGGCATCGGTACCCGCGGGGTTCCGGTTCTCGGTGAAGCTGCCGCGCACGGTGTCCCACGACTCGGGACTGGTCGGTGTGGGTGGGCTGCTGGACCGTTTCCTCGATGAAGTAAATGGACTCGGCAACACGCTGGGCAGCCTGCTCCTGCAGTTACCGCCCTCGCTGGCCCTGGATTCGCGACGCGCGGGCAGCTTCTTCCGCGCTCTGCAGCGTCGCAGTCCGGCAGCGGTGGTATGCGAACCGCGCCACGCCAGCTGGTTCACCGCGCAGGCCGACGCACTGCTGCAGCGCTACGGCATCGCACGGGCGGCGGTGGATCCGGCCCGCGTTCCGGCGGCCGGCCAGCCCGGCGGCACGCCGACGTGGCAGTACTGGCGATGGCACGGTTCACCGCGCATGTACTACAGCGACTACACAGACGCTGCCCTGGCCGCGCTGGCCGAGCAGGTGTCAGCCCGGCGCATCGGTGGTCACGCGCCCTGGGTGATCTTCGACAACACCGCGCACGGCTTCGCCGTGGCCAACGCCGTGCGCCTGCAGAAGAGCATGTGCGATGCCTGAAGGTCCTTCCATCCTCATCCTGCGTGAGGCCGCGGCCAAGTTTCGTGGCAAGACGGTGCGCCGCGCCCTGGGCAACAGCAGCCTGGACCTGACCCGCATGGAAGGGCGGCGGGTGCTGGCACTGCGCAGCTTTGGCAAGCACTTCCTGATCCAGTTCAGCGATTTCAGCCTGCGCGTGCACATGCTGATGTTCGGCAGTTACCGCATCGACGAGCGCAAGCCGTCGCCCCCGAGGGCGTCGCTGCAGTTCGACAACGGTGAGTTGAACATCTACGCCTCCTCGCTGAAGTACATCGAGGGTGCATTGGAGGAAACCTACGACTGGCGCGGCGACGTGCTGTCGCCCGAGTGGGATGCGCGCCTGGCCCGGCGCCGCCTCAAGCAGCAACCAGACACCTTGATCTGCGACGCGCTGCTGGACCAGGAGATCTTTGCCGGGGTCGGCAACATCATCAAGAACGAAGTCCTGTTCCGTACCCGGGTGCATCCCGAATCGAAAGTCGGCGACATTCCGCCACGCGTGCTGGGCAAGGTGATCGCGCAGGCGCGTGCGTACAGTTTCGATTTCCTGGAATGGAAGAAGAAATTTGAACTGCGCAGCCATTGGCAGGTGCACACCCAACGCACCTGCCCGCACTGTGGGGGACCGCTGTCCAAGACCTATCCGGGCAAGACCAGGCGGCGCACGTTCTTCTGTCCCAACTGCCAGGTGAAGTACTGACGCCCTCCGGCGGGGCGATGAGAACCCGCCGCCGGTGGTCCTGTAGGATGGATCCGTCCCACGCCGTTACGTGCGTCCTGCGCGGTCTGTTCCCGACCGCCCGCTTCGCTCCATTCTCCGAGTGCTGTTTTCCCCTGTGAAAGCGGTCCTCCCCGTGTCCCACGGAGCGCACATGCCGGGCTATGCCACCCGCGTCCTCACCATCCCGATCGCCGGTCACGATTTCCGCATCCGCGCGCTCAGCGACCTGCAGCAGTTTGCCGATCCGACCGGTCGCGCCCAGCGCGCCGGTATCCATTCCTCGTTGTGGAGTCTGTTCGGGCAGATCTGGCCGGCCGGCCGCGTGCTCGCTGAAACCATGAGCACCTACGACGTGGCCGGCAAGCGCATCCTGGAACTGGGCTGTGGCCTGGGCCTGTCCAGCCTCGTGCTGGCCCGGCGAGGCGCCGACATAGTGGCCAGCGATCACCACCCGCTGGCCGAATCGTTCCTGGCCTACAACGCCGGCCTCAACGATCTGCCGGCCATCCACTATCGCGATCTGCCGTGGGAGCTGCCGGATGCGTCACTGGGCCGCTTCGATCTGATCATCGGCAGCGACGTGCTCTACGAGCGCGGCCATGCCCTGCAGATCGCCACGATGATGCAGCGCCACGCCCGGCCAAGTGCCGAACTGCTGCTCACCGATCCCGGCCGCGGCAACGTCGGTCCGTTCTCGCGTGCGATGGCCACCCAGGGCTATGCGGTGAACGAGTCGTACGGGCTGTTCGATGACGAGGGCGATGCCCCGGGACGTGGCCGGCTGCTGCGCTACACCCGCGACGCGGTGCCGGCATTGGCTGGATGAGCAACGCTGACGGGCGTCCCGTGCGGGCGATGTAGTGGCGATGTGAGTCCGTCGGCGCCCCGCGTGCAGTAGGCTCGGCGGCATCCTGTTGCCGATGTCTTCGCCGATGCTCGACCTTCGTCCCTGCTGTCCACAACCCATCACCGCCGCCGCGCCGGTGGCACCCGCATGAGTGTGCCCGCGCCCCTGGCGCCGGAACGGCGCACCCGCTCGATGATCATCGCCGGGCTGTCCACCGTGGTGGAGTGGTACGACTTCACCCTGTACCTGTACCTGGCCACGGTGCTGTCGCGGGTGTTCTTCGGCGGCGGCGAGAATGCGCTGCTGGCGACACTGGCCGGGTTCGCGGTGTCTTATCTGATGCGTCCACTGGGTGCCTTGTGCTTTGGCCATCTCGGTGATCGCTTCGGGCGGCGCTACATGCTGCTGGCCTCGATGCTGCTGATGACGCTGGCGATGCTGGCCACCGCGCTGCTGCCCACCTTCGACAGCATCGGCGCCAGTGCCGGCGTGCTGCTGTTGCTGCTGCGCTGCCTGATGGCGTTCTCGGTCGGCGGCGAGTACACCGGTGTGGTGGCCTACCTGCTGGAAACCGCACCGACGCACCGACGCGGCCTGGTCACCTCGCTGGCCTCTGCGGCCAGCGAAGTCGGCGCACTGCTGGCGGTGGCGCTGTCGGCGTTGACCGTGGCCCTGTTGAGCACCGCGCAGCTGGACGGCTGGGGCTGGCGCATCCCGTTCTTCGTCGGCGCGGCACTGGCCGGTGCGATCCTGCTGGCACGCTCGACCATGCACGAGTCACCGGAGTTCGAGCGGCAGAAGGCGGCTGGCACCGTACCGACCTCGCCGATCCGCGATACCTGGCGTTTCCATCGCGGCGCGGTGGCGCGCACCTTCGCCATTTCCGCGCTGGGGTCGATCACCTACTACGTCGGCATCACCTATGTGCCGGCGTTCCTGGGCTCGGCAGGCGAGGTCGGTGAATCGGAGGCGCTGTGGTTGTCCACCGTGGCGGCGGTGGCGGTGATCGTGGTGACGCCGCTGGCCGGTGCGCTGTCCGACCGGATCGGGCGGCGCCCGGTGCTGATCGGCTTGGCGCTGCTGTGCGCGCTGCTGCCGTTGAGCATGTTTACGCTGATGGCGGGTGGTCAGACCTTGTTGATCGGCATCGCGGCGGTGGTGCTGGCCTGCCTGGCCGGCGGGGTAAGCGCGGTCGCCGCACCGGCCACGGCCGAACAGTTCCCCGGCGAGGGGCGTCTGAGCGGCCTGGCACTCGGCGTGACCATGGCCACCGCGTTCTTCGGCGGCGCCACGCCGTTGCTGGCCGAACTGCTGGTGCGCCACACCGGCTGGGCCGCAGCGCCCGCTCCACGCAATGCCAGGATCGCCGAGGCGCCGGCCAACGGCCGGCACTCCCGGATCGGTGGCTATCGAGGCGCCGGCCAGCGGCCGGCACTCCCGGATCGTTGGCTATCGAGGAGCCGGCCAGCGGCCGGCACTACCGGGTGCCGGGCCGCCAAAAAAACGGGCCGCCCGCAGGCGACCCGTCCGTTGCAGCAGCGTGTTGGGCGTCCGCCGTCAGAACTTCCAGCGCAGACTGGCCGCCACGAAGCGCGGTTCGCCGTAGTTGTTGTAGTCCAGGTTGGCCCAGTAGGTCTTGTCCAGGGCGTTGCGCACGCTCAGCGTAGCGGTCCAGTTGTCGCTGATGCGGTAGTTGGCGTTGAACTGCACCAGCGCATACGCCGGCTGGTTCACCGTGACCGTGCCGCCGAGCGGGTAGGGGATGTTGTAGCCCTGCACCTTGCTCTGCCACTGCACGCCGCCGCCCACGCTCAGGCGCGCCAGTGCGCCGCGCAGTTGCACCTGGGTGTTGAGCTGCAGCAGGTCTTCGGCCGGGTTGGCGTAGAGCAGGTCGGTGGCCGCGCGRGTGACCTTGACATGGGTGAAGCCGGCATTGACCGTCCAGCCCGGCAGGATCTCGCCGTTGATGTCCATTTCCCAGCCGCGCGCCTTGGTGCCGTTGACGCCGATGTAGGCCGAGCTGCCATCGCTGAGCGAGCCATCGGGCACGCTCATGTCGCGCACGGCGTAGTTGTCCTGCTTGGCCTCGAACACGGCCGCATTGGCGGTCAGGCGGCCCTGGAACCACTGGCTCTTGATGCCGGCTTCAAGGTTGGAGCCCTGCACCGGCGCCAGCAGGTTTTCGTTCCTGTCCTTGTAGTTCTGCGGATTGAAGATCTCGGTGTAGCTGGCATACACCGCAAACTGCGGGGTGATGTCATACACCAGGCCGACGTACGGGGTGACTTCGTCGCTCACCTTGTAGGCGCCGCTGGTGGCGGTGTAGGTGCCGGCCGCGTTGTAGGCGCGGGTCTGGGTCTGCCACCGGCTCAGGCGCGCACCGGCGATCAGCGCCAGCGGATCGGCCAGGCGCAGGCGCGTGGCCAGGTAGACGCCACTCTGCGTGGTCTTGGCCACCCGGCGCGCGCCGGTGCGGGTGTAGGTCACCTCGGAGATGTCGCCATCCCAGTCGTACACGTTGGGGATGTAGTAGCAGCGCTCGTTGCCGCAGCGCGCCCAGTCGGTGGGGTAGTTCAGCGCGACCGTGTTGGTGGTGCCTTCCAGGTCGGCCCACTGCGCGCCGACGGTCACGTCGTGCTCGCGACCGAACAGGTTGAAGGTGCCGGTCAGGTAGGCATCYACGTTGCGGCGGGTGTCTTCCGAATCACCGGCGGCGGTGCGCAGGTAGATGCCCGAGCCGGTCGCCGGATCGGGGTAGCCGGTGCCGTACAGGCGGATGTTCTGCACGTTGCCACGGGTGTAGGCGGTGTTGATCTTCAGCAGCCAGTCTTCGCCGAAGCGCTGCTCGAGGTTGGCGAACACGGTGCTGGTTTCGCGCTGCCAGTAGCTCCACTTCGGCGCCAGGTTGGTCGAGCGCGACAGGTGGGCGAAGTTGCCCTGGCTGTCGAAGAACGGCACGGTGCCCCAGGTGGAGCCGACCGGGTTGTTGTCCTGGGTCTGGTAACCGACGGTGACGGTGGTGCTGTCGGTGATATCGCCTTCCAGCACCGCCATGCCGGCCATCTTGTTTTCTTTGTAGCGGTCGTAATAGAAATCACGGTCGGTGTAGGCGGCAACGACGCGGCTGCGGAAGCGGCCGTCGGCGGTCAGCGGCGCGGTCACGTCGGCCTCCATGCGACGGTAATCCCAGCTGCCGGCACTGACCGAGAACGAGGCGTCGAAGTCCTTGCCCGGGCGCTTGCGCAGCAGGTTGACCGTGGCCGAGGGTACGCCGGCGCCGCTGAGCAGGCCGTTGGCGCCGCGGATCACTTCGACGCGGTCGTAGAAGGCGGTGTCGTATTCCTGGTTGGTCGACCCGCTGTAAGTGGGGATGCCATCGACCTGGAAATCGGTGATGGCAAAGCCGCGCGCGTAGTACAACGGGCGTTGGGTGTCGTAGAAGGACACGCTGACGCCGGTGACGTTGCGCATGACGTCGTTGAGGCTGAACAGCGATTCGTCCTGCAGCCGCTGCAGCCCGATCGAGGTGGCCGACTGCGGGGTTTCCTGCAGGGTCATCGGCAGGCGGGTGGTGCTGGACGGCGCGGCGCGGTCGCCGACGACGCTGACTTTGTCCAGGGTCTTGGCATCGGCATTGCCGCCGGCATCGGCAAGCGCGTCGGCCAGCGCCAGCGGCGAGGCCAGCGACAGGACGGAGAGCAGGGCCAGGCTCAGCGGGGCGTGGCGGAAGGAGCGGGGCGGAAGATCGCGGAAGGTCATGCGCAGGGTCTCGAATCGGTCTCGGAGGGGGAAGCAGCAGGCAGCGGGCACGGCAGGCCGGGCACCGGAAGCGCCTGGCGTTTAGATCCTTCTGAGGGGTGGGTGGAACCCGACGGTGGGTCGGCGCCGTTGCGGCCGTGGGTGGTGAGCAGGGCCCGGCGGCCGTCCTTGGATTCCGGCCAGGCCCGCGCCGGCAGCGCAGGGGGTGTAAATGTAAAGCGTTCTCATTCGCTTTACAATTCCTTAATTCGGGTTGAGCGGGAGAGCCGTGTTATAGGAGTGGAACCGCGGTGCGATGGTTGGAGCCGTGGCTCTTCGCTCGAGATTGCCGCGAGCGTGAGGGCCCCGTAGCAGCCGGTAGGCCCCTGGTGCAAATGTCCCCCGGCCGCAAGCGGCCTCCTCCTTTATTTTGCCCAGGAGCGTTATCTGTTTGGAATCTGGCAGCGTAGGCGTCGAGAGCCGGCGTGGGCCGCCGTAGGAGCCTGGATCTCGACGATCGACTTGTAGCTTGGCGCCCACGCCGGAATCTCCCTTGGTCCGCCCGAACAGTTGCTCGAGGTAGCACTCGAAGTGATAAGACTGGGCAAGCGGGGGAGCTCTCGACCTATCCAGCCTAGCGGAGATTTCCCATGAGCGGAATCGGGATCGATGTGTGCAAAAAATACCTGGAT